>JAWSUU010000008.1:0-32139 GCA_033549325.1 Bacillota bacterium
TTTAAATCTCTTTCATACTGGACAATTTCATCGTCAATTTCATTAACTTCATTAATTTCTTTTTCCAGTTTCTCTTCGAAATGATTTCGTTTTGTTTCTAAATCATTTAATTCTTGATTTCTCTTTGCTTCTTCTTCTTTTAATTCTTTTTCAAAGATTAAATACTTGTTGTATTCTTGAGCCAATAAATTTATTTCGATATTTTTTAACTCTTTCTTTATTTCCAAATATTCTTCTGCATTCTCTTTTTGCTTTTTTAAAGGTTCGATTCTATTTTCAATTTCAACTAAAATATCATTGATTCTTTCTAAATTATCATTAGTTTTTTCAAGTTTTTTTTCGGTTTCCTGTTTTCTCGATTTATATTTGACAATACCAGCTGCCTCTTCTAGGACCTTTCTTTTTGTTTCGGTATTCTTAGATATGATTTCATCTATTCTACCCTGGCCTATAACAGAATATCCATCAATTCCTATTCCTGTGTCCATAAAAAGTTCTTTAATTTTTTTCAGTTGAGTTTTTTCTTTATTTATTAAATATTCGCTTTCTCCGGATCTATATAATTTTCTTGTAATAGATACTTCGCTATAATCAACTGGTAGAAGGTTATCACTGTTATCAAAAATTAAATCCACCTGAGCTATTCCCTGTGGATTTTTATTTTTTGTGCCGGCAAAAATAACATCTGACATTACATTTCCTCTTAGTGTTTTTGCACTTTGTTCCCCTAGAACCCACTTAAATGCATCAGAAATATTACTTTTCCCACTGCCATTCGGTCCAACTACAGCTGTTAATTTTGAGTTAATATCCAATTTTGTTTTATTTGCAAAGGATTTGAATCCGTTAATATATATAGATTTTAAATACAATTTTTACACCTCATAGCTCTGTAATAAACTTTCGTTTACTTTTTTTAATGCTTCCCTTGCTGCTTTTTGTTCAGCATTTTTTTTGCTTTTTCCTTTACCTCTACCAGCTTCTTTACCAGATACTAAAACCTTAACAAAAAATGTTTTATTATGATCAGGACCAATTTCATTTGTTACAACATATGAAATTCTATTGGTATTATTTATACTTTGTACTACTTCCTGAAGCTTGGTTTTGTAATCGTAATTTAGCTTGCCTTCTTCTGCCTTTGTAATATAATCATCAAATAATCTTAAAACAAGTTTTTCAACATTATTATAATTACTATCTAAATATATTGCTGCTATAATAGATTCCACAGAATCAGCTAGTATAGATTTTCT
Organism: Bacillota bacterium; assembly: GCA_033549325.1. Classification (GTDB taxonomy): domain Bacteria; phylum Bacillota; class Clostridia; order Tissierellales; family Dethiosulfatibacteraceae; genus UBA8670. The sequence goes on from JAWSUU010000008.1 coordinate 1,257, forward strand.
TTCCCTACCTCCAGTAGCTTCTTCTCCTTTACCCAGCTTTAAATAGCTACCAATATTATAATTTGAAGCTATATCATATAATGCTTCTTCACATACAATCTTTGATCTTAATCTGGTTAATTTACCTTCTGGATAATGTTTGAATTTCTTAAATAAATAAGTACTAATAATTAATTCAATAACTGCATCCCCTAAAAATTCCAGTCTTTCATTACAGTTGATATTGTCTTGAAATTCATTAGAATAAGAGCTGTGAGTTACTGCTTCGTTAAGGAGTTCTGCATTCTTAAATTTGTAGTTAAGCTCTTTTTGAAGTTTTTCAAACTTACTCTTCATAAATCCTCCTCATAATTAAAGACAACTAACTAACTGTAAAGTTAGTCACTCGTCATTAATTATTATAAATTTTAAAAGTCCTGATTAACAGGACTTTATTCGATATTTTCTAAATAATCGATTGCATCTTTTACTGTCTTTATTTTTTCCGCGTCCTCATCTTCTATTTCTATACCGTATTCATCCTCGAGTCCCATTATTAATTCGACTAGTGAAATAGAATCTGCTTCTAAATCATCTACAAATGAAGTTTCTAATGTGATTTCTGTGTCATCATCTAAATTCAACTTCTCAATTATTATTTTTCTAATTTCTTGTAAATCCACTTTAAGCCTCCTTATTAATTCTATCTTCTATAAATTTTATTGATTCACTTTCGTAGAATATTTTGCTTTGTCTAAGAGCATTTTTAAAAGCTTTACTTTTAGAACTACCATGTGCTTTAATTACCGGTGATTTTAATCCTAATAAAGGCGCTCCTCCATACTCGTTGTAATCAAACTTGCTTTTTAATTCTTTCATGGAATTTTTTATTAGTGCTCCACCTATCATTCCAGTAACACTGCTCTTAAGCTGTGATTTAATTTGATTCATTAAATCACTGGTAACTCCCTCTGTTAATTTTAACACAATATTGCCAACAAATCCATCACAAACTAAAACGTCAGCTTCACCTTTTAATAAATTTCTTGATTCAATATTACCGATAAAATTTAAATCCGATTCTTCAAGTAATTTATGAGTATCAATATACAACTTGCTTCCCTTTGTTTTTTCTGTTCCTATATTTATCAATCCAATTTTAGGACTCTTTTTATTTAATACTTTCTCTGCATAAATGCTACCCATAATTCCGAATTGATATAGAAACTCAGGTTTACAGTCCGCATTTGCACCTACATCCAATAATATACTATTCCCTAATATTGTTGGTATTATCGGTGCCAGAGAAGGTCTTTCAATCCCTTTGATTCTACCCACAATAAATAATCCTCCGCTAAGAAGAGCTCCAGTATTTCCGGCAGAAACAAAGGCATCACCATAATTGTTCTTAACTAAATTTAATCCTACAACCATTGAAGAGTCTTTCTTTCTTCTAATAGCCCTCACCGGCTTGTCTTCGTTAGTAATTATATCTTCAGCATTTATTATCTCAATTTTGTTGCTAAGATTTTTCCCGTATTTATCAATACCAGCCTTAACTAAAGATTCTTTTCCTACAATAATTACTTCTACATTTAATTCTTCTACAGCCTGTAGAGATCCTTTTATTATTTCATCAGGAGCATTATCTCCTCCCATTGCATCAACTACTATTTTCAATACTTTCACCTCATTTTATATGTTCAAAAATAAGTATACATTAGAAGAAATCAAATTGCAATAAAAAAGACAGCTATAAAAGCCATCTTCTTATTCATTATCCAATACGTTCCTTCCATCATAGTGACCACATTCTTGACACACTCTATGTGGTAACTTCATTTCATGACATTGAGGACATTCTGTAAATCCTGTTACTTTTATTCTCTCTTTAGCTGTTCTTCTTTTATCTCTTCTAGCTTTAGATGTCTTACGCTTTGGTACTGCCATGTTTACACCTCCTTGTCCAATAACTCTTTAAGTTTACCCAATCTTGGGTCGATTTTTTCTTTTTTACAATTACAGTCTTCTTCGTTTAGGTTTGCCCCACATTTTGGGCATAGTCCTTTACATTTTGTACTGCAAAGTGGTTTTAAAGGTCTATTGATATTAAAAATTTCTTTAACTAAATCTTCAACATTAATTTCGTCCTTTTCTAATAATAGATTGTAGTAATCAATACTATCAGCATTAAATTCATCTTTTGATGAAGTTATAAAGACTTCAACCTTATCTTTAATTTCATTTGTGTACTTTTTTAAACATCTTGAACATTCCTCTGTATATTCAAAGGTTATTTCAATGTTTCCATTTATATCATCATCAACTTTGAAAAGTTGTAATGATATTTCAATTGGTTTAACGAGTTCAATATTTTCAATTGACAATTCTTTTAAATTCTTTTTTATATGTAGCTTTTTATCTTTTCCCTCAATAAATTCTTTTAGGGATATTTTCATATTATCACCTCTAGTGCAAGGAAAATTATAATTAAATTAATAAGAATTGTCAAGTTTTATTTGTTTTCTAGTATTTCTACAGCTTCTCGAGCTATCATTAATTCTTCATTTGTTGGTATTACATATACCTTAACTTTATTATTATCTTTTGAAATAAGCTGTTCTTTTCCTCTTACATTATTATTTTCATCATCTATTTCTATTCCTAAGAATTCTAAATCTTCACATATTGCTTTTCTTGCTTCTATTGAATTTTCTCCTAGACCCGCTGTAAATACTAATACATCTATGCCTCCCATAGCAGCAGTATAACTCGCTATATACTTTCTTACTATGTAATAAAATTTATCCAATGCTAATTGAGCTCTTTCATTCCCTTCTTCAGCAGCAGCTTCAATATCTCTAAAATCACTGCTAACTCCTGAAATTCCTAAAACTCCGGATTTTTTATTTAATAATTCATCAACTTCTTGAATAGACATGTTTTTCTTGTTCATTAAAAATGTAATTATTGCAGGATCTATACTACCACTTCTTGTTCCCATAGCTAATCCTTCAAGTGGTGTTAATCCCATACTTGTATCTACTGATTTTCCACCTCTAATTGCAGTAGCCGAAGCACCATTTCCAAGATGACAGGTTACAATCTTTAAATCTTCTATGTCTTCACCTATAAGTTCTGCTACTCTGTTTGCAACATATTTATGAGATGTACCGTGAAAACCATACTTTCTTACCCCTAATTCTTCGTAGAGTTCGTAAGGCAGAGGATAAATATATGCTTTTTTAGACATTGTTTGATGAAATGCAGTATCAAATACACCGGTCATTGTTACGTTAGGCATAAGTTCTTTACAAGCCTTAATACCTGTTATATTAGGCGGGTTGTGTAATGGTGCTAAATCACTACAGTCTTCCATAGCTGCTATTACTTCATCGTTTATAATAACAGATCCCGCGAATTTTTCTCCACCATGTACAACTCTGTGACCTACAACATCAATTTCTTCTAAAGATTTAATCGCTCCAACCTTTTCATCTACAAGTAGATTTAAAACTACTTTGATTGCATCCTTATGATTACCGAGTTTTTCTTCAAGTTTAACTTCTTCTTTACCTTCAGCCTGATGTTTAACAACACCATCAAGTCCTATTCTTTCTGCTAGTCCTTTTGCCATTACGCCTTCATTTTCCATGTTAATAAGTTGATATTTTAGTGATGAGCTTCCACAATTAATTACCAAAACGTTCATTTTATTACCTCCATTTTATTATAACTGACTAATATATATTAATATATATCCTAAAAAAAATCAACTTTAATAATTGTTGATATGTGTATTTTATTATATACTATCATATGGAGGTGCTTATGAAAACTGTAGGAATTGTTTCTGAATTTAATCCTTTTCACAACGGTCATAAATATTTGATTGATAGTGTTATAGACAAACTTAATCCTGACGTGATTATAATAATTATGAGTGGTAACTTTGTTCAGCGGGGTGAGCCTGCTCTAATAGATAAGTGGGCACGTAGTAAATCAGCTCTATTAAATGGAGCAAATCTTATAATTGAATTACCTATAGCCTATGCTACTCAAAATGCAGACTTGTTTTCAAAAGGTTCTATTTCCATTTTAGATAAACTTGGTATTGATTATTTATGTTTTGGTACGGAAAGTAAGGATTTAGAACCTCTTTTATCCATAAGAGACTATATTTATACAGATGATTTTAAAAAAAGTCTCTCAAAACATCTTAATCTAGGTAATTCATATCCAAAAGCTTATGACTTATCATTACAAAGCAAATTCCCCTCAGAAGAACTTCTTAAATCCAATAATATTCTTGCACTAGAATATTTAAAAAAACTAAAGGATCTAGACAGTAATATTCTTCCATTTAATATACAAAGAGTAGGTGGTGATTATAAATCCACTGAAATCAGAAAAGATTATTCCAGTGCTACTGCTATAAGAAAGGCAGTACTTAAAGATAATGTACTAAGCATTAAAAATTCCGTTCCTGAAGAATCCTATAAGGAATTAACGAAATATATTAAAGACTACAGCAACTACAACTCATTGGATTTGTTTTACGAAAAAATTAAACATTTAATAATAGTAAAAGGACCCAAAGATTTGAAAAAGATTTATGATATAAGCGAAGGATTACATAATCGAATATATAATTTAATTGAAGAATCTGAAAATGTAACTGAATTAATAGAAAACATATCAACAAAGCGCTACACATATTCTAAAATATCAAGAATTCTAACAAATATCCTATTAGACTTAACCGTAGATTTTTATAAAAACATAGATATTAATAATCTAACTTACTTAAATGTATTAGCCAGCGACATTTATGGATTTAAATTTCTTAAAGAAAATAATTCCTTTAATTTTATAACTAAATATTCTGATTATAAAAGAATTAATAAAACTAAAACAGATAAGCTTATTTTTGAAAAAACAAAAAAAGCTGGTGATATATATTTCAGCAGCTTAATGGTTAAAAATTATATGAATTCTGAATATTTAAAAAATCCATATATAAAGATATAAAGGATTATTACCCTTTATATCTTTTTTACTTCATCTCTGTTTTTAACTACTACTTCCAACATTTCTTCTAAACTACCTTGAGTTCTTTCAAGCAATTTATCGCAATAGTTATAGGTTCCACTTCTTATTTCTTGAGCTTTTTTCTTTGCTCTTTCTTCTATTTCAATAGCTTTTTGTTCTGCTTTTTTTGTTAATTCGTGATCGTCGATAAGGTAGCTTTGTCTATCCTGGGCATCATTTAAAATTTTATTGGCTTCCGATTGAGTTTCTTCTAATATTCTCTGTCTTTCCTTTTTTATCCATGCTGCCTGTTTTATTTCGTCAGGTAAATTCAATCTTATTTCTGTAATAATTTCTAAGACTTCTTCTTTGTTAATTATAGCCTTATTTGACATGGGAACTTTTGATGCTTCTTCTATAGTGTCTTCTAATTGTTCTAACAAATTTAAAATTTCCAAATTTACTCCCCCTTATATTTTTTTTCTAAAGCTTTTTTAACATTTTCCGGGACTAATCCATTTATATCGCCACCTAGTTTTGCAATTTCTTTTACTACGCTGGAACTTAAAAAAGAATAGTTAGGTGATGCCAGCATGAAAAGAGTTTCCAATCCTTCATGAAGAAACTTATTCATTGATGCTACTTTAATTTCATATTCATAATCAGAAACTGCTCTTAGGCCTCTTATTACAACTTGAATATTGTTTTTTTCAGCATAATTGACAAGCATTCCACTTGCAATATCTACCTCTACATTTTCTATTTCACTAGTTGCTTCCTTTACCAGCTTATATCTGTCTTCTACTGTAAAAGAATGATCTTTCGAATAATTATCAAATACTACTACTTTAACTTTATTAAATTTAGCAGCACATCTTTTTATAATATCAAGATGTCCGCAAGTTATCGGGTCAAAACTACCTGAGTACATTACTTCCATAAATTACCTCTTTTTCATGAATTTTATATATATATTGCCGTAATTTCTCTCATCTACGATATCTATATTTTCAATATTAATTTCAGTATCTTTATCATCTTCAAAAATTATAAGTGTATTATTATTAATTATATTACTATTTATTATGTTTTTCAAAATATTATTTATATCGATTACTCCATATGGTGGGTCAATATACACGTAATCAACAACTTCATCTCTTTTAATTTTTTTTAGTGCTATTTCGTAATCATCTTTTATTAAAATTGATTCATCTTCAAATTTGCATTTTTCTATGTTTTTTTTAGTTAACTCTATACTGTAATCTGAATTGTCTACGAAATATACTTTTTTAGATCCCCTGCTAATAAATTCTAATCCAATATTTCCTGTGCCTGTAAATAAATCTACTACTATTGAATTTTGTTTTATAGGATGAATTATATTAAAAATTGATTCTTTAATTCTATCTAATGTTGGTCTTACTTTTGTATTTTCAGGTGATTCAAGTTTTAGTCCTCTTTTTCTACCGGTTATAATTCTCAATTTTTCCTCCTAATTTAGTTTAATTCTATCTTTGTAAACATCAACTGCTTCATTTAATATTTTATCATACTTTTTATCATTATCATTAAATTTCTTAACAATTATATCTTTGATTTCCTTTGATATATTTATATTTTTCATGTCAAAATTTAAAAATTCTTCAGGTATACCGCTCTGTTTTGTACCTAAAAATTCTCCAGGTCCTCTTAATTTTAAATCTTCTTTAGAAATTTCGAATCCATTGTTTGTTCTTTCTAGTATATTTAATCTTTTTATGGATTTTTCAGTATCTGAATCGGATACTAAAAAACAGTAGGATTGCTTTTCTCCTCTTCCTACTCTACCCCTAAGCTGATGGAGCTGTGCCAATCCAAATCTTTCAGCATTAATTATTATCATAATAGTAGCATTTTGTATATCTACACCAACTTCAATAACAGTAGTGGAGATTAAAATTTTGCATTTACCTTCAGTAAACAGTCCAATTATCTTTTCAGACTCTTCTGTTTTCATTTTTCCATGAAGCAAACATACATCTTCTTTTTTAAAATTTCCTTTAAGAAAATTTTTGAATATTTTTTCTGCTGAATTTATATTCTCCAGCTTTTCAGATTCTTCTATTATAGGACTTACTATATAGGCCTGTTCTCCTAAACCTATTTTTGTTTTAAGGAATTTATATAATTTCCCTTTATTACTACTGTTGATTATATATGTTTTTACTTTCTTTCTTCCCGGAGGATTTTTATCTATAGTTGAAATATCCAAATCATTATATATAATCATAGCTAATGTTCTGGGTATTGGTGTAGCACTCATAACCAAATTGTGAGGGTGTTCTCCCTTGCTTAATAGATTAGCTCTTTGTTCTACTCCAAATCTATGCTGCTCGTCTGTTATTATATATGCTAATTTTTTAAAACTTATCTCTTTCTGTATCAATGAGTGGGTACCGATAACTATTGAAATTTCTCCAGCTTTTATTTTTGTCAAAATTTCCTTTTTCTTTTTATTCTTCAAGCTACTGTACAAAACTTCAATTTTTATACCTAAGTAACCAAACATTTTTTGAAATTTATTAAAATGCTGTTTTGCCAGAACTTCAGTAGGTACCATTAGAGCTCCTTGATACCCCTGATAACTTACGTTTATCAAAGTTAAAAAAGCTATAATAGTTTTACCTGAACCAACATCTCCCTGAAGTAATCTATTCATCGATGTCCCTTTGTTCATATCTTCTGTAATCTCTTTAAAAACTTTTTTCTGATATTTCGTTAATTCAAAGGGTAATCTTTCAATTACTTTTTTTATATCTTTCTTTAGATATATTATTTTGCTTTTACTGCTTTTTATAATATCTTTCCGTTTTTGAAATGCTATCTGCATTAAAATTAGTTTTTCAATTTCTACGTATCGAATACTTTCTTTCAACTTTCCAAAGTCATCAGGATAATGAATGTTTTTTATCGCCTCTTTTCTTGAAATCAGATCGTATTCATTAAGAGTTTCCACCGGGATAAGATCTTCTAATTCACTACAATAATCATGAAAAATCTTTTTTACAATTTTTTTAATGAAATTATTTGTTAATCCCTTTGTCAGAGAATACTTCGGATATATGACACCTAACTTATCTCCTAATTTTATGCTGAATTCAGGGTTAGTGATACTTAATTTTCCTTTATCTCTTTTTATAATTCCATATAAGTAATATGTTGTATTATTGTTAATTTTACTTTTTATAAAATTTTGATTGAACCACTTTATATCTATCCTTCCAGATTCGTCCCGACCTTCTGTCATTATTATTGTCAAACTTCTTCTTGTTCTAATTAATTTTGGTTCTTTCGTAATTTTAATTTTTATCAAATTTTTACTATTTATTTTTACCTGGGATAGTAAAGCAGGATATCTCCTATCTTCATAGTCGTAAGGAGTATAATAAAATAGGTCTCTAATAGTTTTAATACCTATATTATTAAGATATTCTTCGTATTTAGGACCTATTCCATTTATTATACTAATTTTTTGATTTAATATATTTTTCAAAAAATCACCGCTTTATTCAACTGAAATTATGTAATAGTATAAAGGTTGTCCTCCCTTTATTAATTCTACATCACAATCCGGAGCTATTTCAGCTAAAGATTTTTTTATTTCTTTTGCTTTCTCTTCAGATACATCTTCCCCGTAAAAAAGTGTAACTAAATAACTTTCTTCATCTATCATTTCTTTCGCTAATTCAATGATAACATTATCCATGTTTTCACCATGGGAAACAATTTTACCATCATAAATTCCAATTATATCGTCTTTCTTTATGTCTTTTGTGTCAACTTCAGTATCTCTTACTGCATATGTCACTTGTCCTGTTTTAACTTCTTTAATTGCTTCAATCATATTGTCTTTATTTATTTCAGGATCTTCATCTTCGTCGAAAGCAAGCATTGCAGCCACACCCTGAGGTATAGTTTTAGTTGGGATTACATAAATATTTCTATCTGATAATTCTGCTGCTTGATTTGCAGCTAAAATTATATTACTGTTGTTTGGTAAAATGATAACATATTCTCCAGAAACTTTATTTACTGATGTTAAAATATCTTGAGTACTTGGATTCATAGTTTGCCCACCTGAAATAAATTCATCAACCATTAAATCTTTGAACAAAACTTTTATACCTTCACCCATTCCTATTGAAATAAAACTGTACTTTTTATATTCTTTTTTCTTATTTTTATTTTTTTCTCTAAACTGTTCCTTCATATTTTCAATTTTAATGTTAGTTAACTCACCATGTCTGGAGGCCATTTCTAATACTTTACCGGGATTATTTGTATGTATATGAGTTTTTAGTATATCATCATTTTTAATGCATACAATAGAGTCTCCCTTATCTTGAATTTGTCTTAAAAATTCACTTCTCGTTACAGCCGTTTTCAAAACAATAAATTCTGTACAATAAGCATAGACGATCTCATCTTCGCTAGAAATACTTTCTATTTCATCAACTGTATCTTGTATTTTTTCATCTGAAGGTATCTCAGTCTTTAGTTTTTCTCCTTTTAATGCTAGTAATGCTCCTTCTAACAGAAATACATAACCCTTTCCACCAGCATCAACAACACCTGATTTTTTTAAAACTTCTAACATATCAGGAGTTCTTTCCAATGTGTCTTTAGCCTGTTCTAAAACAATTTCTAAAAAGGTGATAACATCATCTGTATCATGAGATATCTCCATAGCTTTTTCAGCAGATTCTCTAGCTACAGTTAGTATAGTACCTTCTATAGGCTTCATCACTGCCTTATATGCTGTTTTAGAAGCTCTATCCATGGCTTTAGCCATACTTACGGTGTCTAATGTATCTACACCCTTTAATCCCTCTGAAAATCCTCTTAAAATCTGGGAAAGTATAACTCCAGAGTTTCCTCTTGCTCCCATTAGGGCTCCATTGGCAGCAGCTTTAAAAATATTATAAAAATCTGTTTCATCACTTTCCATTAACTCTTTTAGTGCTGACTGCATAGTAAGATTCATATTGGTTCCAGTATCACCGTCAGGTACTGGAAAAACGTTTAGAGAATCTACTATATGTTTATTATTTTCTAAATTAGTTGCTAAATTATTATATATATATTTTATTTCACTTATATCAATATTTTTCATGACTGCCTCCTTTATTGAACCCTTACTCCCTGCACGTGTACATTTACACTATTGACTTCTAATTCTGTATATTTTTCAATAGTATATTTTACTTTAGATATAATATTCTCAGCAACTGTTGAGATTTTAATTCCATACTGTAAGACAACGTACAAATCTATTATAAGTTTATTATCTTTTGTTGTTACTTTTACACCTTTTGTTATGTTTTCTTTTTTCAATAATTCAAAAAATCCATCGGTAGCACTTTTAGATGACATTCCAACTATTCCGTAGCATTCCATAGCAGATATTCCAGATAAAGATGCAATAACTTGATCATCAATGTTTATATTTCCATGTTTATTATTAATCTTAATAGACATAATATCCCTCCGTATATTTTCTTTCAAACTTTATTATACTAATTAAAAAATATTATTGCAATAAATTATTTTTAATGTTAAAATATTATAGTTGATTTTAGAAATTATATTAGATTATTCTTAGAGCTTATTAGGAGGTGTAAAAATGGCTAACTATTGTGAGGTATGTGGAAAAGGCAAACTGTCTGGCAATCAAATAACTCATGCCGATAGAAAGATAAAAAGAAAATGGAAACCTAATATCAGAAGAGTTAAAGTAATGGAAAATGGTTCTCCAAAGAGAAAGTATGTATGTACAAGATGTTTACGTTCTAATAACGTAGAAAGAGCTCTATAATATAAAATGCAAATGCGGAGTTTGAATCCGCATTTTTTATTTTTTGTTTAAAATCTGGAGAAATTCTCAAGATTTCTTTTTAAAAGTCAGCATTATTTGGTGTTCTAGGAAAAGGTATAACGTCTCTTATATTTGATAATCCTGTCAAATACATTATAAGTCTTTCAAATCCTAATCCAAACCCTGAATGTGGAGCACAGCCAAATTTTCTTAAATCTAGATACCATTCCAAATCCTCTTGAGGAATACTCATATCTTTCATTCTTTCTAATAGGTTTTCATATCTATCTTCTCTTTGACTTCCACCTATTAATTCACCTACTCCAGGTACAAGCAAGTCAACAGCTGCTACTGTTTTATTATCCTTATTTAACTTCATGTAAAAAGCTTTTATCTCTTTAGGATAGTCTATTACGAAAACAGGTTTGTTATAAATTTTTTCTGTTATGTATCTTTCATGTTCTGTTTGCAGGTCTATTCCCCATTCAACGTCAAATTCAAAATCTTCCTTAGATTCTTTTAAAATTTCTATTGCTTTAGTATATGTAATTCTTTCAAAATTTGAATTTCTTACATTATTTAACCTTTCAATTAGATTCTTGTCAATAAATTTATTGAAAAATTCTATTTCTTCAATGTTGTTTTCCATTACATAGTTGATAATATATTTAATCATTTCTTCTGCTATATCCATATCATCATTTATATCTGCGAAAGCCATTTCAGGTTCTATCATCCAAAATTCTGAAGCATGTCTTTTAGTATTGGAATTTTCTGCTCTAAAAGTAGGACCGAAAGTATAAACATTTTTAAAGGCAAGAGCATATGCTTCTGCCTCCAACTGACCGCTTACTGATAGATTAGTTTTTTTACCGAAAAAATCATCAGAAAAATCAACTTCTTTGTTGTTTTTTACCATATCTTCAATGTTGAATGTAGTCACATTAAACATCTCACCGGCACCTTCTGCATCATTAGATGTTATAATGGGACTGTTTAAGTAGACAAAATCTTTGTCTTGAAAAAATTTGTGAATCGCAAAAGCTGTTGTAGACCTTACTCTAAAAGCAGCAGAAAAAGTATTTGTTCTCGGTCTTAAGTGAGCTATTTTTCTTAAATATTCAAAAGTATGTCTTTTTTTCTGAAGTGGATAATCTTCTGATGTCTCTGCAATAATTTCTATTTTACTGCTTTGAATTTCAAAATCTTGTTTTGCATTAGGAGTTTTTACTAATTCTCCTATTATACTTAGTGCTGTACCTGTAGTACATTTCCTAACATCTTCTTTGTTAGATAATTCATTATCAAATATTACCTGTATATTATTAAAAAAAGTACCATCATTTATTTCAATAAATCCAATATTCTTTGAAGTTCTGATAGTTCTTATCCAACCTTTTATGTTTATTTGTTGTCCATAATATAACTCTGGTTTTTTAAAAATGTTTTTAATGTTAATTACTTCCATATTATTCCTCCATGTTGTTTGTTATTATAATAAAAGCCCTTCCTCTACTTATAGATATCAGGCATACTTCATCTTTAATGATATTACTTATACATAATGTTGAACCGCGATTTACTGTTCTATTTTTCAAAGGATATTTTACTCCAGTAAGTCTATCGATTTGTATAGACTCACTTATTGGAATAATTGACAGTAAAAGATCATTTTTATTTTCTAAAATTGTCTTATTTTCATTTAATAAAAATGTTTCAGAATTATTATCTATTATTCTAATTTTTTTATTGTAGAAATTTTCTAGCAAAAAAAGATTACCCATAGTATGGTCCAGTCTATTACCCAAAGCATTTAGTATAATTATATTATCATATTTTTTCTCAATTATAATACCTAAGGCTAATTCTAAATCAGTTTTGTCTTTTTCTACTGGATATTTTATAATCTTGTTTTTAAATCTATCTAGTATAGTTGGATTTATTGAATCAAAATCACCTACTACTAGATCTATATTAAAATTATTTTTATATGCAGTTTCTGCTCCTTTATCAGCACCTACGACAAAGTCTGACCCTTTTATATATCTAGCTAAAAGATCTTTTTCTACTTCATCTCCACCAGCCAAAATCAAAGCATATTTATCCATTAATAGACTCCATTAAATATTTGTAATTATCTTTTATATTATCATTTTTAAATACGGCTGAGCCCGACACATAAATGTCAACGTCGTATTTTTTTAGATTTTTAATATTATCTTTATTTATACCACCATCTATTTCAAGAAAAACATTTTTTGAAGATTCCTTTATTAGTGTTGATGCTTCAACTATTTTCTTTTCCATAGTTTTAATAAACTTTTGTCCACCAAATCCAGGATTGACAGTCATAATTAATAATAAATCAATTTCATCAATAATATTTTTTAAGGTGTCGATGGGAGTAGCTGGATTTATAGAAACTCCTGCCATTTTATTGTTGCTTTTAATCTGTTGAATAATTCTATGTAAGTGAGGTGAAGTTTCTTGATGAACAGTGATAATATCTGCTCCTGCTTCGGAAAAATCATCTATATATTTTTCTGGATTTTCAATCATTAGATGCACATCAAATACCATGTTGCTGTATTTTCTCAGTGATTTTATATAGATCGGTCCAAATGTAATGTTGGGAACAAAATGCCCATCCATAACATCTATATGAAGATATTTACAACCGGTTTCTTCTATTGCCTTTACCTGTCTATAAATGTTTGATAAGTCCGAGGATAGTATTGATGGTGCTATATGTTTCATTTAGTATACTCCTTCCATTAATTCACTAAGCATTTTCAAATAATTTTTATATCTTAACTCACTTATTTCTTTTTTTTCTACAGCTTTTCTTACCTGACATCCAGGTTCTTTGTTGTGTATACAGTCGCTAAATTTACAATAATAGTCCTCAAATTCATAATAGTAATCTTTAAGATTGTATTTATCTATACCTTTCAAATTAAGGTTAGAAAAACCTGCTGTATCTACAACCCAACTGTTTTTTATAATTTCAATCATTTCAACATGTCGGGTTGTGTGTTTTCCCTGTTTTAATTTTCTACTAATTTCTCCAGTTTTTAAATTAAGGCCAGGCTTAACCACGTTTAATAAGGATGATTTTCCTGTACCACTAGGTCCTGCAAAAACAGTTGTTTTATTCTTTAATACACTTTTAATATCATTTAAAGTTTCATTAATATGTTTTGACGTTAGAATAACTTTAAAACCTGATTTTTCATAACTTTTTCCTATTTCAACCGCCTTGTCTTTATCTAAATCTATTTTATTAATACAGATAATTGGCTCGATATTTTCTTTTAAAGAATTAATTAGAAATTTATCAAGCAAAATAAAATTTGGATTAGGAGATTCAACAGCAAAAACTACAATGCTCTGGTCTATATTGGATACTGGCGGCCTTACTAAGTAATTCTTTCTTTTATGGATTTTTTCCAGGTAACCTAAGTTTTCTTCGTTTTCAGGCACTCTAAAATCAGCAATGTCGCCAACTACAGGTTTTATTTTATCATTCCTAAAATTTCCTCGTGCTCTGCATTCAATAACTCTATCTTTAGCATATATGTAATAAAATCCGCCTAAAATTTTAATAATTTTTCCTGTTTCTATATTATTCTCCAAAATTTATTTCCCTACTTTCAATAAATTCACTATCTATAAATATTTCAAATTTTTGAAGTCCGTAACCTGTTACAGGTATTGAAATAGATTCTTCTTCTGAATTATGAGTACCTGTGTAAACATTTTCTCTTGTATCATCTGTTATTCTTTCTACTATTACAGCTATAGTTTCTCTATCACTTGGAAGTTCTATCATCAACATTTTTTCATCTAACTGTCCTTCAACTCCTGAATCAGTTGTAGTATCTCCTTCATCTGGAGTAGCTTCAGGTCCTGTACTTACAATAATATCAATAGATGTTCCTACTTCTATTTCAGTACCAGCTGGATAGCTTTGATAATATACTATACCAGAATCATGTTCATCGTTTGATCTTTCTGATATGGTGCCAATTTTAAATCCTTTTGAAAGAATACTTCTTTCTGCTTCTTCTTGAGTTAATCCTATAAGATTAGGCATAAGTAAATATTCAACCTCTGGACCTTTACTCACAACATAGGATATTTCTTCTCCTACAGAAACTTTTTCTCCCGCTTCCGGATTTTGTCTAATAATTAGACCCCATGGAATTTCTTCGCTAAACTCATAGGTTATTTCACCTTCTTCAAGACCTGCTTCTCTAATTAATATTAATCCTTCATTAGAATGTTCATTTACAATTTCAGGAACTTCAACTAATTTTTCTCCTAAACTTACTATAACTTTTATAGGAAATCCTTCCTTTACCTTTGATTCAGGTTTAATATTTTGAGTTATAACTTCTCCTTCTGCAAAATTTGAGTTATAGATTCTATCTTCAATTTCAAAATTAAGTCCCAATTCTTTTATTTGTGCTTCCGCTGCTTCTGCATCTAACCCAACTATATTTGGCATTTCAAACTCTTCAGTAATTAAATAATCTTTAATATAATTAACTGCCAAAATTGTAAATGTACCTGTTATAGCAAGGGCCAATATAACAGCCAGTATTGTCATTTTTAATTTTTTATTATTCCTTGGTTCTTTTATATCGTCTTCTTCTTCAACGTCATTAATTTTTGCTGCTTTTTTATTTTTTATATTATTATCACTACTATCTGATTCAAAGAATTTTCTTAAAGCTTCTTCCTTTTCTAAATCCTCCTCGGATGGTATAAAAACTGACTTAGTATTTGGCTCAAAAACATTTTTTAAATCTTCTATCATTTCATCAATATTATGATATCTAAGCCTTTGACTCTTGTTAGTTGATTTTAAAATTATTTCTTCAAGCTTTGCGGGAATTTTTTCGTTATATTTTGAAGGTTTTGATATGTTTTCATTAACGTGTTTTAAAGCTACAGAAATTGGAGTATCTCCATCAAAAGGTACTCTTCCCGTTACCATTTCAAATAGCACGACCCCTAATGAATATATATCAGTTCTATTATCTACATATCCTCCTCTTGCTTGTTCAGGAGAAAAGTAGTGAACAGATCCTATGGATTTATCTGAATTGGTTATAGTTTTCTCAGAAATAGCTCTAGCTATACCAAAATCACCAACTTTTGCTAGTTTTTCTTCAGTTATTAAAATGTTTTGAGGTTTTATATCTCTATGAATTATTTTGTTAGAATGAGCATGTCTTAAAGCTTCAGCTATCTGACTGGCTATATTAATGGATTCCTTTATGTCTAAAGGTTTGTTGTCTTTTATATATTCCTTTAGAGTCATTCCTTCTACGTATTCCATTACTATATAGTGAATATCTCCATCTAAACCAGTATCATATATATTAACTATATTATTATGATTTAATTTTGCAGCAGCTTGGGATTCATCTTTAAATTTACTTATGAATTCCTCATCTTCAACGAATTCCCCTCTTAAAACTTTAATTGCAACATTTCTATTTAATACACGACATCTTGCCTTATAGACTTCGGCCATTCCACCTCCGCCTATTTTTTCTATTATTTCATATCTATTGTTAAGCACTTTTTTATCCATTTTTCACCTCATCTTCCACTATAAGTAATATTATAGTCGTATTGTCACTTCCGCCTCTTATATTTACTTCTTCTATTAGTAAATCAACGGATTTTTCTTTATTATTTAATATTAATTCTTTTATTTCATCGTCTTTTAAATGGTTAGTTAATCCATCTGTACATAGTAGAATTATATTGTTTTTATCAACTTCATTACAAAAAATATCAACGTCAACTTTCTTGTCCGGGCCTAAGGCTCTTGTTATAATATTTTTTTTAGGATGATTAAAAGCATCTTCTATTGATATTTCATTATTTTTTATCATTTCTTCTACTAATGAATGGTCTTTAGTGATTTTATTTATTTCTCTATCTAAAGTGTTTATAATATAGCATCTACTATCTCCTACATTGCCAATGAATGTTTTCTTATTGACTCTATTTATTATACATACAGTTAGAGTAGTGCCCATTCCAAAATATTCTTTTATTTCTGTTGCTGTTGTAAAAATTTTGCTATTACAATCTTTAAAAATAAGTTTTAAAAGTTCAATTTCATCTATTTCTTTGTTATTGAGACTTTCTTTCTTTTTATTGAAGGTTTTTTTGACTGTATCTACAGCTATCTTGCTAGCACGATCACCTGCATTGTGACCTCCCATTCCATCTGCAACAGCTAAAATAATAAATTTTTCATCTTCAATAAAAATATAACTATCTTCATTTTTTTCTCTTGCTTTCCCTACATCAGAAATAAATTTTATTACCATATATAACCCCTATTTAAATTTTCTTCTTAATTGTCCACATGCTCCATCTATATCTCTACCTAGTTTTCTTCTAACAGTTGCATTTACTCCATTTTTCTTCAAGAAATTTTTAAATTCACTCATTTTATCTCTATTTGGTGATTTGCCGTCAAATTCCTTTATAGGATTGAGAGAGATTATATTTACTAAGCAGTTTTGATCCTTTAACAGTTTAATTAATTCTAATTTATCTTCTTCTCTATCATTATAGCCTTCAATTAAAATATATTCATAAGTTACCCTTCTATTTGTTTTATTATAATAATAATCACATGCCGCTATTATTTCCTGAATTTTATATTTCTTAGCTGATGGAACAAGTTCTTCTCTATTTTTTTGTATAGGAGAATGTAGTGATATTGCCAGGCTGTATGGTTGTTCTTTTTCAGCTAATTCATATATTTTTTTTACTATTCCACATGTGGAAATTGTAATTTTTCTTTTACTTAGGTTTTTACCCTTATCACATGTTATAACTTCCAAAAAGTCTAATAAATTTTCAAAATTTTCAAAAGGTTCCCCTGTGCCCATAACTACAACACTGTCTACAGTTGTATTTAAATCTCTTTCAATAGAATATACTTGCTCTAACATTTCTGATGCTCTTAAATTTCTTGCAAGTCCGTTTTTAGTAGAAGCACAAAACTTACAATTCATACTACATCCAGCTTGTGAAGATACACATATACTATTTCCGTGTTTATACTCCATATACACAGATTCAATAATATTGCCATCATCTAGTTTAAAAAGATATTTTTTCGTGTTATCTTCTTTCGATTCAATTATTTGAACTTTTTCTAAAGAATCCAGTTTATAATTTTCTTTGATTTTGTTAATCATATCATCGGTTAAATTTTTAATTTCACTGAGATCTGTTATCTTTTTATCGTGAATCCATCTGAATAACTGTTCTCCTCTGAAAGGTTTTAAATTTAAATTCTCATTTAATTCTATTTTTAATTTTTTTAAGGTTAAATTATTTATATATTTCATATCTCTCCAAATCCATTATATTATACCATATTTGTTATTTCTATCAAATTTTAGTTTTTTTAATTTTTGCAATAAAAAAACCATCTAAATTATTTCTATGAGGATAAATATTTAGATATCCCTTTATATTATTTATATCAATAGTTCTGTATTTCTCATCTATTACTACCAAGGAAAATTCTTTATTTCTTTCTAAAAATTTATTAACTATGTCTATATTTTCTTCTTTGAAAATAGAACATGTAGAATATACCATTTCTCCCTTCGGTTTTAAATATCTTCCAGCATTTTCTAAAATTTTTAGCTGTTTTTCTTTTAAACTTTCAATGTCATTGAAGTTAGTTTTATACTTTATTTCAGTTTTTCTTCTTATTATTCCTGAATTTGTACAGGGTACATCAACTATACAATAATCATATTTTTCAATATTCTCTTCTTTTAGTAATGTGGCATCCTCGATTTTAGTTTTTACATTTTTTAATTTTAATCTTTTAATTTGTTCATCCATCGTTGAAATTTTGTTTATATAAATATCTCTACAATCTACGTTCCCAGAGTTTTTCATTAATTCTGCGGAATAAAGACCTTTGCCTCCTGGCGCACTGCATAAATCCAATATTTCAGAATCTGATTTTGGATTAAGAATTTCTACTGCTAACATAGAACTTTCTCCTTGTATAGAAAACAGTCCTTCTTCATATAAGCTTTTTAGAGATAAGAAATCAGAATTCAAAATAATAATCCCATTAATTGAAAAATTAGTTTTTTTAGAGTCAATTCCTTTTTCTTTTAACATCTTCATTAATTTTTCTCTATCTATTAATGTAGAATTTGTTCTTATAGTAAAATCAGGATTTTTGTTAAAAGTTTCCAATATTTTTTCAATTTCACTATTATTAAATTCCTTTTTTATCTTTTCTATAAATGAAACTGGAAAAGAATATTTTATTGATAGATATTTAATTTCATCTAGTTTTTCCATGGATTTATTTAATTCTGCTCTTTTTCTTATATAACTTCTCAGTATCCCATTAACAAATTTTGCTAAATATTTATTTTTATGTTTTTTTGCTTCTTCTACACTTTCATAAACAACTGTTTTAGGATTGATATTATCTAGAAATTCAATTTGGTAAATTCCAATTCTTAAAATTTCTAGAATTTTTTTAGAGATTTTTTCAAACTTAGTATTGGATAATTCATTTATTATCCAATCTAAATATATCTTGTTTTCCAAAACACCATTTACAGTAATATTTAATAAGTTTCTATCCTTCATGTTATTGATTTCTTTCATGTATTCATTCAACAAAACATTCGAATATCCATCTTTGTTATTAATTTCAAACAATATCTCTACTGCAAATTTTCTATATTTATAATTCATATCTACCTACTATCTTCTTCTGTTTGACAATGCTAAAAGTCTAAGGAGCTGAGAAATAGCAACTAAAGTAGCCGCTACATAAGTAAATGCTGCTGCTCTAAGCATTTTTTTTGCACCTTTTATTTCTTCATTTGACAACATGTTAAATCCTTCAAGATTTACCAAAGCTCTTTTGCTTGCATTGAATTCAACTGGAAGGGTAACTATTTGAAACAGAACAATTCCAGCAAACAATACTACTCCAACTTGTACAAGGCTTGGAATACTTAAAAACAAACCCAGCATTACAAAAATCCAAACTGATTTTGAACCAAAATTCGCAACAGGGACTAGTGCATCTCTTATTTTAATAGGAAAATAATTGCTTGAATGCTGTACTGCATGTCCTACTTCGTGAGCTGCTATACTGCAAGAAGCTATAGATGAGCCACTGTAAACATCCCTTGATAATCTTATTACATTTGATCTAGGGTCATAATGATCACTTAATTTTCCTTTAGTTTGTTCTATTCTTACATCCTGTAATTTGTTTTCCTGTAAAATTGCTTTTGCAACATCGTACCCTGTGAACCCTTTTTCACTGTAAATCTTAGCATATTTTTGATATGTACTTTTGATTTTAAATTGAGCTATTGCAGATATTATTAATGCAGGTATTAAAATCAAAAAAGTTGAATCATAAAAATACATATTAAACACCTCACTTTAAAATTGTATTAATTTTTATATCATTTCCCAGCAAGTAATCTCTTACTGACATTTTTCTTTTTCCCGGTAATTGTAACTCATAAATTATTAATATTCCGTTTCCAGTTTGTACTTCAATACCTTCATCAGAAACATTAACAATTTTTCCTTTTGTACTACTTTTATTTTCATTATAATATCTGGATTTAATTATTTTAAGTTTATTACCTTCGTAGTATGTATAAGCTCCAGGCCATGGATACAATCCTCTAATCTTATTATGAATATTCTCTGAAGATTTTGACCAATCAATAAAGCCTGATTTTTTATCTAACATAGGTGCATAAGATGATATGCTGTCGTCTTGTTTAATTGGAGAAAGTTTTTTAGCTTCCATTTCTTCAATGGTTTCAACCAGTAATTCGCCTCCAATTTCTTTTAAAATGTCATGAAGTTCCCCAGCATTCATATCTTTGTTGATACAAATCTTTTTTGTTTTTAATATATCACCTGTATCAAGACCTTTTTCCATAAGCATAGTAGTAACACCTGATTCATTTTCACCATTTATGATTACCCAATTTATAGGAGCTGCTCCACGATATTTTGGTAGTAAAGATGCATGAAGATTAATACATCCATTCTTTGGATGATCTAATATCTTTTTATTTAAAATTTGTCCGTATGCAACTACTACAATATAATCTGCTTTAAATGCTGTAATTTTTTTTATGCTTTTTGAATCATTAATATTTTCAGGTTGGTATATATCTAAATTATTTTTTTCCGCAGTTATTTTTACCGGACTTTTATTAATTTTTCTTCCCCGTCCACTTCTCCTATCGGGTTGTGTCACCACTAAAGAAATATTAATATCTTTTTTTTTGATTAATTTTTTTAATGTAGGCACTGCAAATTCAGGAGTACCCATAAAAATCACATTCATATTAGTTTTTTACAACTCCTTCTTTTGCTTCAGTTTCTTCAATAACTTTATCGATGAATAAAACACCATTTAAATGATCTACTTCGTGGGATATTACTACTGACAGCAATCCTTCTGTTTTTATTGTATGTGAATTGCCATTTAAATCTGTATATTTCACTTTTAATTGTTCAGGTCTTTTTACATCTCCGTTTTTATTAGGTACACTCAAACATCCTTCATTTATTATTTGTTCCCCTGATTTTTCAAGTATTTCAGGATTTACCATAACCATAGGGTCTTCCTCTATGTCTACTACTATAAGTCTTTTTAAAACACCTACCTGTGGTGCTGCTAATCCGATCCCATTATTTTCAATCATTGTCTCTACCATATCTTCCGACAAAACTCTAATTCTGTCATTTATATTTTTTATAACTCTACTTTTTTTTCTTAAAATTTCATCGCCTTCTAATCTTAAGTTCCTTAGTGCCATATTATCCCTCCTATGATATTGTGTTTGGATCAATTTCTATTGATACACTAATATTTTTATAACTTTTGTTAAAGTATATTTTTCTTAATAGTTCCTTAATTTCTTGTATTTTATCACTTCTTGTTTTTATAATAGTATCTATTTGATATTCATTGTTTACTTTATATATACCTTTAGGAACTGGTTTGTATACTTTAATATATCCATTTTCTATCAGATCTTTCAAATTTTCAATTACTTTTTTATATTTTTTAGAATTAAATTTTTTCAAATCAATTTCTTTCTTTGATTTTGTGTTAATATATAAAATTTTTATGTAAGGAGGATATTTAAATTCTCTCCTTAAACTAATTTCCTGCTTAAAAAATTCTTTGTAATTATTACTAATCGCATATTTAATACTGTAATGTTCCGGTTCATAAGTTTGAAGGATTACTTTTCCTAACTTACTACCTCTCCCAGCTCTACCACTAACTTGTGTTATTAGTTGAAATGATTTTTCACTAGCAGTATAAAAAGGTAAATTAATGGTAATATCTGCCGAAATAATTCCAACTAAAGTTACGTTTGGAAAATGAATACCTTTTGCCAGCATTTGAGTTCCTATAAGTATATCAGTTTTACCGGTAGCTAAATCTTTATAAATTCTTTCCTGAGCTCCTTTTTTTGTAACAGTATCAAAATCCATCCGGTCTACATTTTTGTTTGGAAACATTTTTTTTGTGATTTTTTCTATTCTCTGAGTACCAACTCCGAAAGTTTTAAAATACTTACTTCCACAACTAGGACATTTATTATCAACTTGTTTTGTATTCCCACAGTAATGACAGATTAGCTTATTGTTGCTTGAATGATATGTCATAGAAACATCACATCTGTCGCATTTTACTACATATCCACAACTTCTGCAAGATACGAAGGATGAATAACCTCTTTTATTTAAGAACAGTATAACCTGTTGTTTTTTATCCAAAGTTCTTTTTATACTTTCGTATAATTCTCTACTGAAGATATTTTTATTCCCCTCATCTAATTCTTTTTTCATATCTATTACTAATGTTTCAGGTAGCTTTACGTCATTAATTCTTTTTTTAATTTCTATAAGATTATATAAATTTTTTTTTGATTTATAGTATGAATTTATCGAAGGTGTTGCTGAACCAAGTATCAATTTACATCCGGTTATTTGTGATAATTTTTCTGCTACGTCTACTGTCTTATACTTAGGAGTTATAGATGAATTATAAGAATCATCATGTTCTTCATCTATGATAATGGCTCCTAAATTTCTTACAGGTGTGAACAGTGCTGATCTTGCTCCAATTATTATATCCTTATATCCTTTGTTGATTTTATCCCATTCTTCATATCTTCTTTTGCTTTTCATCCTGCTGTGTATTACTGCTACACGGTTTCCAAATCTTTTTGTAAACCTATTAATCATATGATTAGTTAAAGAAATTTCTGGGAATAACATAATTATTTTTTTGTTAACTTTAATGTTTCTTTCAATTATATGCATATATATTTCTGTTTTACCACTGCCCGTTACCCCGTGTATAAGATTAAACTGATTTTCTTCTTGTATTATTTTATGGATAGCTTCTTTTTGCTCAATATTTAAATTAATTCTGCTTTCTTTAATTCTATCTTTAGTTTCCAAATTTTCTATATTCTCTTTTTCGATTATCTCTACTATTTTTTTCTCTTGTAAGGATTTTAATGAAGATAAGGTACTGTTTGTATTCTTAATTAACTCATTTTGTTCTGTTGTTCCCTTATCCATTAAATATTCTATTAAATCCTTCTGCTTATGTGCATTAGATCTAATATTATATTCCTTTGCAGTATCCTTTATATCTACGACCCTTACAAATTTTTTATTCTTTTGTGAATTATCTACTATATTAATGCCAACTATTCCATCATAGTGCAATTTATATAACTCCTTTAAGAATTCTAAGGATTTAAAGTTTCTAAATAGATCCTTAATAGACACAGCTTCATTCTTAGATTTAAGTATATTATAAATCCTACTATCACCAGTATATTTTTTATCTTTAATATCTATATAGTAATTGATATTAAATGGATTGCTAGGAGGATAAAATAACTTTATTGCATCTATGTACCTGCATACATATTCTTCTCTAATCCAATCTGTTAGCATCAAAATTTCATCTGTAATTATTGGTATATCATCAACTATATTTTTGATATATTTAATCTTATTGTCTGATATATCAGTTTTTTCAATTTTATTAACTACCGTTCCTTCTACTTCTTGATTGTTAAAATCCACTAATACTCTCATTCCCGGCATTAAGTAATCTTCAATATTTGTAGGGATTTTATAGGTGAACTTTCTATCAATATTCCTGCTTGTTTTATTAATAATTAATTGACAATACATACAAACACTTCCAAACAAATTTAAAGCTTGATTTTAATCAAGCTTTAAGGAGTTATTTTTTACTATATACTAATCTTCCTTCGTTAAATTCTTGTATCGCTATATTTATTGGTTTTTTATCCTCTGTATCAACCATAATATCATCTCCAGCTACTATCTCTCTCGCTCTTTTTGCTATTATAGTTACCAACAT
Organism: Bacillota bacterium; assembly: GCA_033549325.1. Taxonomy (GTDB): domain Bacteria; phylum Bacillota; class Clostridia; order Tissierellales; family Dethiosulfatibacteraceae; genus UBA8670. The sequence goes on from JAWSUU010000008.1 coordinate 25,616, forward strand.
GTACCTACTTTCAACCTTTTCCAATAATTCGTCAATTGAAGGGTTTATCATTTTATTCCTCCTTAATTTTTTCTATTATATCTTTTTTTCTAATAGCTCTATGATTTTCAGCTATTAAAATACTATCAACAATTTTCACAGCTTCATCCAAATCATCATTTATTATAACATAATCATACTTAAATGCATAATTTAGCTCATGATAGGCACATTCCATTCTTTCTAAAATAACTTCTCTACTATCTGTACCTCGGGAAGTAATTCTATTCCTGAGTTCTTCCATAGAAGGTGGCATAACAAAAATAAAAACTCCTTTAGGGTAGCTTTCTTTGATTTGAAGAGCTCCCTGTATATCAATTTCTAGAATAACATCCTTACCTTTTTCAATTTCTTCTATTACTTTTGATTTTGGAGTTCCGTAATAATTACCGTATACCTTAGCATATTCTAAAAAATCATTTTCTTTTATTTTTTTATCAAATTCTTCTTCAGAATAAAAAAAGTAATTTTTACCTTCTACCTCGTTTTTCCTGGGATCTCTTGTCGTTGCTGAGACTGATATTGATATGTTTTTATTTCTTTTTACCAATTCTTTACATATTGTACCCTTTCCTGCTCCGGAAGGACCTGATATTACAATTACTAATCCTTTCTTCATCATTTGCTAACCCTATCTAAATCATTTTTATTGTTAAATCTTTGGGAGATTGTCTCTGATTGTATAGCAGATAATATAACGTGATTACTATCCATTATCACAACTGCTCTTGTTTTTCTACCATAGGTTGCATCGACTAGTTTCCCCTGCTCTCGTGCATCGTTAATTAATCTTTTTATTGGCGCTGATTCAGGACTTACTACTGCAATTACTCTATTTAAAGCCACGATGTTTCCAAAACCAATATTTATCATCGACATATATATTCTCCTTATTCTATATTTTGAGCTTGTTCTCTTATTTTTTCGATTAAATTTTTAACTTCAATTATATTTTTAGTTATACCTAAATCTTGAGTTTTTGATCCAATTGTATTAATTTCTCTATTAGCTTCCTGGAGAATAAAATCAAGTTTACGGCCAACAGTTCCACCAGTATTAATTGTTTGTTTTAACTGTTTAATGTGACTTTCTAACCGTATAATTTCTTCGTTTATATCAACCTTATCAGCATATATTGCTATTTCGTTATATAAACGATTCTCATCAATATTATATTCGTCTTTTAAAATTTCATTAATCCTAGTTTCTAATTTTAATTTATATTCATCTACTACATTTTTTGAATCTGAAGTGATATCTTTTAAAGCTTCAACTATTTTATCTATATTATTAATCATGTCTAAAGCTAATTCTTTGCCTTCCAAAATTCTCATTTTATTCAAAGTACTTAATCCTTGATCTAATGCATTATTAAGACATTCCCAAGTTTTTTCTTCATTAATATCTTCATTTTTAATCTCAATAATATCATTCAGATTAATGTAGTCTCTTAAATCTAATTCTTCATTTTTCCCTAATACTTTTGAAAGTTCATTTATAGCTTTTTTATATTTAATAGCTAAATCTACATTAGGTTTAACTTCTAAGTCTGTACCTTCAACAATTTCCATATTAACTGAAACGTCAACTCTACCTCTATTTATAAAATTCTTGATAGTTTTTCTTATATTATCTTCTAAAAACCTTATATGTCTAGGCATTCTAATATGAATATCACTATATCTATTATTAACAGTTTTGATTTCTAATATAAATTTATATCTTTCATCACTGTATTCGCCTTTTCCAAATCCTGTCATACTTACTATATCGCCCATAATTCCTCCTTTTTTTGTTGTTAATATATAATACCATTATATTATTCAATTATCAATTATTTGAACAAGCTTTTTCCTTTATTTTCTTTATTAATAGTGTTATACTATATTTCACGAATAAGGATAAACGAGGAGGCTTTTATGGCTTTAGATGGCTTTGTATTAGGCAGCATAGTTTACGAACTAAAAAATAAAATATTAAATGGTAAAGTTAATAAAATATATCAACCAGAAACCGACGAACTTCTTTTTAATATAAGAAGCAGCAGACAAAATTATCTTTTACTTATATCAGTCAACAACAACTATCCAAGAATAAACTTAACTGATAACAGTAAAAAAAACCCTTATGAACCCTATAATTTTTGTATGTTATTAAGAAAGTATCTAACAGGGAGCATAATAAAAGATATAAGACAAATAAATAATGACCGAGTTGTTGAGATAGATTTTGAGATTTTTGATGAGCTAAGAACTAAAAGCATTAAAACTCTTGTGGTTGAAGTAATGGGTAAACATAGTAATGCTATTTTAATATCTAACAACAAAATTTTGGATTCTATCTACAAAATTGGAGAAAATAAAGATATAGATAGAGTATTATACCCTGGTATTGAATACCAGTATCCAAATGTAGGTGATGAAATTAATCCAAGTAAGATAGGATTTGATGATTTTAAAAAACTTTTCGAAAAAGAAAATGAAGGGAAAAAACTTTATAACTTTTTCCTTCATAATTTTACAGGATTTGGTCCAAAGCTTTCGCGAGAAGTCTGCCAGAGAGGGAAAATCGATGAAAATTCCAAAATTGGTGAAATTAATCAAGAATCTGTAAAAAATCTTTATGAAGCTTTCGAATATCTACTAGAACTAAAGAACAATAATAATTATAACTGGAATATATACTCTCAAGATAGTGAGTATATTGATTTTCACTGTTTTCCTTTAGAAATTTATAAGGATTATAAATTTATAAATTTTGATTCTATAAGCGAATTAGTTGATGAGTATTACTACTATAAAGACAAGTATCAGAGAATGCAGCAGCGCATTCATCATTTAAAGAAAATAGTCGATAAAAATATATCGAAAAATCAGTCAAAATTATTGAAATTGAAGGAAGAATATGAAACTTCAAAGGATAGGGATAAATATAAAGTTTACGGGGATTTAATTATAGCTTATATGTCAACAATTAAAAATTATACTGATAGCATTATCGTTAATAACTATTATGATAATAACAATGAATTAGAAATACCTTTAGACAGCAGACTTTCTTTATCACAAAATGCTCAAAAGTATTATAAGAAATATGAAAAATTAAAAACTGCTCAAGAAAAAATAAACAATCAGATAAAAATTACAAAACAAAAATTAGACTATTTTTATAATTTACACTACATGGTTAATAATTGTGATGACTTTGATGCAGTTAATGAAATCAAAGATGAGCTTGTTGATTCCGGGTATTTAAAAAATAAAAGTAGTAAAAAGAATAAGGATGTTAAATCTAAACCTTATAAAGTAATATCTAAGGAAGGATTTGAAATATATATAGGCAAAAATAATAAACAAAATGATTATATAACCTTTAACTTAGCATCAAAAGAAGATATATGGATGCATACTAAAAATATTCCCGGTTCTCATGTTGTTGTTATTACAAATGGAAAAGAAGTGCCCGATTCTACCTTAGAAGAAGCAGCATCTTATGCAGCATACTACAGCAATGCTAGACAATCTTCTAAAGTACCTGTTAATTACACCTACAAAAAACATATCAAAAAACCTAAAAATGCAGAACCCGGTTTTGTTATTTTTCACAAGTATTATACTATGTACATAAATCCACAAAAACCGAAAGAGAATAAATGATTTTTCATTTATTCTCTAATAATTACCATATCCATGTCGTCTAATTCATCTAACATAACTGAAACTCTTTCACTTTTTGAAGTCGGTACATTTTTGCCTACAAAATCAGCTCTTATTGGGAGTTCTCTATGTCCTCTGTCTACTAAAACTGCAAGTTCTACTTTCTTCGGTCTACCTCTATCTACTATTGCATCTAATGCAGCCCTTACAGTTCTACCTGTATATAGAACATCGTCAACAATTATAACAATTTTATTTCTCACATCAAAAACAAACTCTCTTACATCCATCTTTTCTTCTTTATTAATGTCATCTCTATAGTTGGTTATATCCAATTCATATGTCGGAACTTTTATACCTTCTATTTTTTCTATATTTTTTTGAATTCTATAAGATAAAGGAATTCCCCTAGTTTTAATACCAATTAAAACTACTTCCTCTACCCCTTTATTTTTCTCTATGATTTCATGAGAAATTCTTGTTAAAGCTCTTCCAATGGCTTTATCATCTAATATTATTGCTTTTGTTTTCATTCATTCCTCCTGTCTAAAATTTCCAAAATATTTATATAATCTTCTGGTTCACTCACTGTAAATTCCATGTATTCCCTAGTTTTAGGATGGTTAAATCCTATAGTTTTTGCATGAAGCAACTGTCCCTCCATATTGAACTCATTTCTTTTTCTACCATAAATAGGATCTCCTACAATAGGATGATCAATATGGGCTAAATGAACTCTAATTTGATGAGTTCTTCCTGTTTCCAAATTCAGCTTTAGATAAGTATAGTTTTTATACCTTTTTAATACTTCAAAGTGAGTTACAGCTTTTTTGCCGTTATGAGAAACTACCGCCATTTTTTTTCTATTTTTAGGATCTCTTCCAATTGGAAGTACAATTTTACCTTTATTATTTGGTATTACTCCATGTACTAAAGCGGTGTATTCTCTTTTAGTTTTGTGTTTTTTTATTTCTTTACTTAACTCCAGATGAGCCAAATTGTTTTTAGCGATTAATAATAATCCTGTTGTGTCTTTATCTATTCTATGAACTATACCCGGTCTTATAACTCCATTTATCGATGAAAGATTATCTAGTTCATAGAGTAAACCATTAACCAAGGTACCCTGTCTATTTCCCGGTGCTGGATGAACTACTAAGTTTCTTTGTTTATTAACTACTGCTAAATACTCATCTTCATAGATGATATCTATATCAATTTCTTCAGCCTTCAGTTCTAACTTTTGAGGGTTAGGAAAATTTATTTCGATTTTATCTCCACTCTTCAAAATATAATTTTTCTTCTCATTTTTACCATTAACTTTTATGTGGTTATTGTCTATGAGTTTCTGTATATTAGACCTGGAATACTCTTTATATTGATTTGATATGTATTTATCCAGTCTTATTTCTTTTTCAGAATCAAATATAAACTTATCATTTTTCAATTTTATCAACTCTTTCATATTTTTCAAAAAAAACTAAAACAGATAGTAAGATAGTAAATACTACCAAAAAAGAATCAGCGATATTAAAGACTGGAAAGTCATAATAACCCCAAAAATTAACATCGATAAAATCTACTACAAAGTTTAATCTTATTCTATCTACTAAATTTCCAATTGTTCCGCCTACTATTCCCCAAAGTGAAACTATAGACATTTTATTAAGATTTTTATTCTTTATTAGATATATAATTATACCTAATAATATTATTATTGTGAAAATAATCAGTGGAATCTGCTTATTTTGCAGTATTCCAAAAGCCGCCCCTCTATTTTCTACATATTTAAATTGAAGAAAGTTATTAATTACAGGTATCGGTTCTTTTCCTTTTAATTTTAATATTGCGATGTATTTTGATAGTTGATCTAAGCCTACTATAATCACCGCTAAAATAATATGCATTTTATGACTCCTTATATTTTGTTTATCATTTTCATTATGAGATCTGCACTTTTTTTAGCAGCTTCAATTTTGAATTCTTCATAGTTTATACTGGAAGACTCATCAGCATTATCAGAAATACATCTTATAGCTATGTATGGTACTTTATTAATGTAACATACTTGACCTATTGAACCGCTTTCCATATCTGCACAAAGAGCTGAGAATTCTCTCTCGAGAAATAATTTAGTACTCTTTTCACTTATAAATTTATCTCCAGAAATAATTCTTCCTACTTTAAATTCGTCACTTCCATTAACAGATTGTTTTGCATACTCAAGTAATTTTTTATCAGTATCAAATATATATTTTTCCATTTGTGGTATTTCACCGAGTTTATATCCAAAGTTTCTAACATCAACATCATACTGCATAGTTTCTGAGGCTATTATAATGTCTAGTACATTCACATCTTTCGAAATTCCACCAGCTATTCCAGTGTTAATCATATAATCCGGAGAAAAATTACTTATCATTAGTTGAGTTACCAATGCAGAATTTACTTTTCCAATGCCTGATTTTGCTATGATGATTTCCATATCTTCAATATCACAGATAAAGAAGTTAAAAATTCCAATTCTTTTAGTTTTATTTTTATGCAGCTTTTTTATTAGTAGATGAATTTCCTCATCCATAGCTCCAATTATTCCGATTCTAGTCATATTTTTCCCAATCTTTCTTAAATAAATAAATTAATTAAAACTGTTCTTAATATATTCATTAGTAAAAATGCCACTATTGGAGAAAAGTCTATCATTCCCTTATTAAGTCCAATTTTATATAGTAATTCTCTAATAGGATATAAAATAGGTTCAGTAAGTTGGAAAAGTACATTGTAAATTTTAGGACTTACCATATTTCTTAAATAAGACAATATAATTCT
>JAWSUU010000009.1:0-31782 GCA_033549325.1 Bacillota bacterium
AGCATTTTCAATCATTTAATTTAGAAAATGCCTTTTTTATTGTTTTATCTATTAATTCAATCCTATTTTCATTTTCTTTATCCTTGTTTTTAACAAATTTTGCTAAATATTCAATATTTCCTTTAGCACCTTTTATAGGAGAAAAGGTAAGTTTTTCTATATAAAAGCTGTTGTCGGAAGCTATTTTCAATACATTTTCCAAAACTTCGTAATGAGTTTCAATATTTCTTATTATTCCTCCTTTTTCAACTTTATCTCGTCCAGCTTCAAATTGAGGTTTGATAAGGGTTAAAAAAATTGAATTATCTTCAGATAGTAGATTAACATTTGGAAAAATATGTTTAAGAGAGATAAAAGAAACATCTGCAGTAAAGAAAAATATTTTCTCGTCTATAGCTTCAGTATCAAAATATCTAAAATTGGTCCTTTCATATACCTTTACCTTTGGGTTGTTTCTTAAAGACCAATCCAATTGACCGTAACCTACATCAACGGCAAATACTTTTTTAGCATTATTTTGCAACATACAATCTGTAAAACCACCGGTAGAAGCTCCGATATCCATACATACTTTACCATCAATATCTATTTCAAAATCTCTTAGAGCCTTTTCTAACTTATATCCTCCTCTACTAACGTATTTCATTCTTTCTAAGACATCAATATCAGATTCTATATCAACCTTTGTTCCCGGCTTATCTATAATTTCATTTTCAATTTTAACATTACCAGCCATCAAAGCTCTCTTTGCTTTTTCTCTGGAATCAAAAAGATCTTTTTCTACCAGTAATTTATCTATTCTCATTTTTTTATTTGACATTTAAACACCTACACAAATTTTAAAAATTTATCAAAAAATCTTACAACCTTAGCTGATACTAATATTATCTCTTTAGATTTAGTTATAGCTATTTCTTTTCCTAAAGCTTTTCCACCTACTGTTAGTCCTGCAATTGTACTACTCATCAAAACCGTTAAAATAGCACCATTTCTTAATCCGTAGGTGCTTATTAGACTTAAAACAATTACCGTACCTGCAGCCCCACTTACTATTCCGGCTATGTCTCCTATAACATCGGAACAAAAACTGGAAAATTTAGCTGCATTTTTAGTGATAAAAAGACAGTATTTTGCTATCTCTATTTTTCTAGAAGCCATTGCATGAAAAAATTTATCATCTACTACAGCCGATGCAACACCTATAATGTCAAAAAATACTCCTATAAAGATAATTGTAATTAAAGTAATAAAAGCAAAAAATATATTTAATTTACTTAATGCAAGTTCTGAGACTATGCTAAATCCAGCAGCAAGAATTACAGTTATTACTGTTATTATAATTATCCAGCTGTTAATAATTCTTTTGTTCTTCATTAAAACTCCTTATATACTGATAATTTATTAATTTAATAAAATAAAATTAATGGCGATAGTATAGATTAATTTTACGGCTTAGGTCCAGTAGGATTTCCCCAAAATCAACTTTTCGTCGCCGAAAAGCGGTTTCCCTTTAATGATTTCCTTGCATTGTCGCCATATACAAGACTAGATTACCACTTAGACCGTACTACAATCCCTATTCTATCTCTAATGATCAGTCTAGGAGATTTCCTCAACAGCCATTCTAATTCCTAGCCTCTTTTGCAATATAAATTTCAACAGTATTTGTCTACTATCGCATGAGCTCCTGCGAAGCAGACTTTTTTACTGAATTCCATTATACCACTCAAGGCAGGCTACACTACCGGCAGGATTTCTGCAAGTAGGGTTCCCTAAAATAGGTCTCCACGACAGAGGGGTCTACGCCCACATGCCATTGTGGATCGCCCCAACTGTCTTACTTCCAGCAAAAACCCTGGACTGGGCGTCCAAAGCCTAAACTGGAAACTTCATCGATTTGCCTTTCGACGGATCTTTAGGCCCGCCTTCAAAACTAGATGTACTGACTAGAATACTGAGCCATTAATTTTATGATAGTTCTTCAATTATTTCATTTATTTTATTTTCTTTACTTTCTAAAGTTTCCTTACAATATTTATAAAGCTTCATACCTTCTTCATATTTTTCAATATTTTCTTCTAACTTTAAATTCTTACCTTCAAGTTCAACTGTAATTTCTTCCAGTCTCTTTACGGCCTCTTCAAAATCCATATCCTTAAAATCCATATCTACTCCTTGCTTTCAATAAAATCTATAGTTCTAATACCGTCTTTAAAGTAAACGTAGTAATAATCTTTATAATTAATACTCTCTACACTATTAATTATATTACTATTTTTGTCTTTTATAAACACAAATCCTTTATTAAATATGTTTTTATAGTCATATTTACTCAATTTATATCTTAAATCTTCAAGTTTTTTGTGCTTTTCATTTATTATTTCAGACACCGATGAGGACATTCTATTTTCAAGCTTATCAATATGATTTATCTCCCGGCTTATTTGCTTATAAGGGCTTAGTAAAAGCAGTTTATTCCTCTTTAAGTTTACATAATTATATTTACGTTGAATTAATGTCTCGGTTTTTTGAATTATTTTATCTTTAAAGAAATTTATTCTATCTATATATGTAATATAATTTTCAATTATAAGTTTCGCTGCACCTGTTGGTGTCGTTGAATATGCATCGGCAGTAAGATCGGCTATTGAAGTATCTATCTCATGACCTATACCGCATATTACAGGTTTTTTAGATTTAAATATGTTCTCAGCTATACTTTCGCTGTTAAAAACCTCTAAATCTAATTTGGAGCCTCCTCCTCTTGAAATTAATACTATATCCACATCACTATTATCAAAATATTTTAAACCTCTTACTATCTTTTCAACCGCACTGCTACCCTGTACTCCAGAGTCATATATATTGATATTAAGTCCCAGCTTATAAGAGTTTAATACCTTTAATATATCCTGCAATGCAGCACTATTTATAGAAGTAATTATTCCAATATTTTTTGGAAATTTTGGTAGAGGTTTTTTATTTGTCGGATCAAAGTAACCTTTCTTGAAAAGTTTCTCTTTTAATTTTTCAAGCTTATTGTAAGATTCCCCATCTTTTAGAGTCTGTGCTTTTTTTACAATTATTTGATAAACACTATTTTGAGGATAAATATCAATCTTTCCAGTTACTATTGTTTCTTTTCCTTCCTCTATCTCTACATCATTTTCAAAGCAAATACATCTGATAACTTCTTCGTTATCTCCTTTTAAATTAAAAAATCTAATATTAGTATGGGATTTTTTAACATCAACAACTTCTCCTATTATACTTATGTTGTTTAGTAGAGGATTGCTGTATATTAATTTTTTAATAAAACTATTGACTTCCGTCACTTTTAAGGGTTTCATTGCCATGACTTTACCTCATTTTAAAGCATTTTTAAAGACAGCAAAGGCTGTCTTTAAATGGTTATAACTTTATTCCTCTATTTATATTTCCTAATATCCCATTGATAAATTTATGGGAATCTTCACTTGAATACTTTTTACACAACTCAATAGCTTCATTGATAGATACAGAGACTGGTATTCCTTCATCATATCGCATTTCAGTAATAGCAAGTCTCATTATTGCAATATCGATCTTAGCTATTCTGTTTATCTTCCAATCTGATGAATACTGATTAATCAAATTGTCAATTTCTTTGTAATTTTCAATGAAATTTTTAGAATTATTTTTAAAATATTTTATATCAATTTTTAAATTTTCTATAGAAGATAAATATTTGTTTGCTCTCTCTATGGTGAAATCTTCATTCATATCCATTTCATAGAAAAGCTTCATTAATTCTTCTCTTGTAAGCTTACGATTCATTATGCCTCCGATTTACTCTTTTGTTTCTTCAGCTTCCTCAATATCTTTTTCTTCCGTTTTATCCTGCTGGTTTTCTTCAACTACTTCTTCTTTAGAATCCTTCTCTTCTGTCTTTACTTCTTCCTCTTCTTTTATAAAGACATTGGCAACATTTACATTTACACTAGTAACGTTAAGCTCAGTCATATTTTCTATCTTTTCTGATACTCTTGCCTGAACAGCTTCAGCTACCTTATGTACGTTGTATCCATACTCTACATTTATGCTTATATCTATGTATACGTTGTTTTCTTTCACTTCTATTTTTATACCTTTTGTATTGTTCTTTTTATTAAACAAACTAGAAATCTCATCAACAAATCCACTGGATGCATCTTGAACGCCTTCAATTTCTCTAGCAGCAATACTTGTTATAATACTAAGTACCTCTGTTGATATATGAACCTGTCCGTTTTTTAAATACTCTTTTTTTGCAGTCATTTGTAGACCTCCTTTATATAGAATAATTATAGCAAATGATTTTATTTTTTACAATTTTATTTAAAAAAAGGAGAATAAATTCTCCTTTTCATTTATTCTTCTATTATTTCCATGTCGTCTAATTCATCAAGGTCATCATCTATGTCGTCGAATATTTCATTTTCTATTGATGATAAGTCTTCATCTATAGCTGTAACATAATCTTCCATTTCTTCTTGCTCTACGTCTAAGTCTTCTACTATACTCACTATGTCTTCTAGTATTTCTGAAACCAATAACAACGCTTTTCCTTCTTTAGAACCGTTTTTATCAATATCCATACCATCTAAAAGTCCATTTAAGTATGCAATTTTTTCATATAAAAAATCCATTTTTTCCTCCTTCTATACTCTTGATAGGTATTCACCTGTTCTAGTATCTATTTTTATTTTATCACCTATTTCAACAAACAACGGTACGTCTATGACTGCTCCTGTTTCAACAGTTGCTGGTTTATAAGTGTTTGTTGCCGTATCACCTTTTACCCCTGGTTCTGTATGGGTAACTTCTAATTCAACAAAATTTGGAGCTTGTACTTCAATTGGTTTTCCTTCAAAGAACTTCATTATTGCTGTTTCATTTTCTTTAATATATGGAATAGCTTCCTCTACCTGCTCATGATTTAAAGGTGTCTGAGCATAAGTCTCAAGATCCATGAAGTAGTATAATACACCATCTTTGTATAAATACTGCATTTCTTTAGTTTCTATATGAGCTTTAGGGAATTTATCATTTGGATTAAATGTTTCTTCTCTAATAGCTCCGGTTTGTATGTTTTTAACCTTAGTTCTAACGAAAGCTGCACCCTTTCCAGGTTTAACATGTTGAAAATCCAGTATCTGCCAGATACCATCTCTCCACTGTATGGTGATACCCTTCTTAAAATCTCCTGCTGATATCATTGTATCCTCCTCATTCAATTAATAATATTCTACCTGTTACAGGTATTATTGTAATCTCTTTTATAGCTTCTGTTTCTAAGTTTTTCAATGTGATAGTTTGACCGTGACTTGGACTACCCCTGTAGTTGAAGGTTAGGTTTTGAAAGGAATACATTAATAAAAAGTTTTCTTTTAACTCGACTTTTTTATACTGTTTAATTCCTGTGTTTGTTCCTACCTTTAAAATATAAGAATCAGGATAGAAAGTCATTGTATAGCTATCATTTTCTGATGTCATGTTTTTTACTTTTATATCCTTCATATCGTATAAAAGTTCTTTAGAAATCTTTTCCATGTAGTATCTATTAGTATTAATTCTAGGTACTACTATAGAAAACAAAATAATCAGCAATCCTATTGTAACAATAAGTTCTATTAATGTAAAACCTTTTTTATTCAATTCTGCCTCTTTCTGCCAAATTATGTTCATATAAATTATATATTATTAACAGTCTATTAGCAAGTTATTATTTATTCCTAAAATGTATTGATTTCTCAATACTGTAGCTGCTTTTATCTTTTAGAAAATAAATCTTGTATGCTATACCATTGCTATTTCTAAAAGATTGATTTTCTGGTATTGGAGCTACATATATCTTATCAATATACGTACCTAATTCACTATGACTTTTATAGAAAATATCATTTCCATTCTTCAACTGAAAGCTTGGGTTTACAAGATGACTTGTATCTCTGGTATATAGTTCGATATGTTTAATATAATCACCGGAATTTGAATCAATGAGATTTAGACCTTCTACTGAAGTTATACTTCTAATACCGGCACATTCTGTAAGTTCTAAATCTAAAAAACTTGTAATAAACTGAGCCTGATCCATAATCTCTGTACTGTCGTTAATTCTATTGTAGTGATAAATATTAGTTAATAAAAACCTTCCTACCATAGTTATCACTATTACTCCAATGGCCAGGGTTATAATTATTTCTAAAATAGTAAATCCTCTATTATTCTTAAGCATAAATACCTCTTTATCTTATAATATTCCAATCCTTAATCTCCACCAGCCTTTCAGTATTGATTCCTGAAGGTGTTGTCAATGAATAATCAATAGATACTATAGACCCTTTTTGCTCTGCATTATCCATGTTAAATTCTGTTTTTATTTGATCATCATCTATCATATTATAGATAACCCTTTTATTGTTTTTTATGTTTTTAGTGCCAATGTTATCAAAGTATATATTTTCATAACTTAAAATTATTCCTTCAAAATTTAAACTACCCATAATATAAGTACTACCCTTACTTACTATAATTCCCTTATAATTAATTTCATTATCAAAAGTTATAGTTATATCTCTAGAATCATAGTCGGTAAAATCTTCTGCTCCTTCTCCCAGCAAATATATATTTTTATCATTACTATTTGTAGTAACAAATATATATTCTGATTTGTCGGTTACACCGTTATTGGTAGCGTCATATTGGTTATCTATTTTTAGAATTTTATCCGTGGTAAAATCCACATTTCCCATTTTATCAATGTGATTAGAAGCCTCTGTATTATCGGTAATTATACTGTTTGCTTGGATATTTTCATTATTAATGATTTCTTCCTTAGTTACTACATCATCTGCCTTAATTATTGAATTTTCAACTGATATATCAACGTTATTCGAGTAAATATCATTACTATTTAATATTGTATCATTGCTGTATAAACCTATTGAGCCATTTGTATAGATATTGCCTTCTATTTCTACATTCGTACCTTCTTCATCCAGTGCCACACCATACATATCGCCGTAGGCAAAAACATTCCCTTTTATGTAAACTTTTCCATTCAGATATATATCTTTATCAGCTGCTATAGCCTGGTCAAATAAGGGAATATAGTCAACTAGCTTAACTACTCTATCTTCTTTAAAAGGGTTGTGAAAATCCGGAGTATTTATATAAATTACAGCAGAAGTTGCTCTCATTACACCATTGTTTTTTATCTCTGATGTTACTTTTATATCCAGGACACCATCAGAATCAAAATGCAAATCATGACTGGATTCCGGGTATAAATCTATACTGCAGTCAATCTCTTCATCCAAGACAACTAAATTTTCTTCTCTGACTCTGCTGTGTAAATTGTTTTCTACATAATCTTTATATTCATCCATGAAAATTTGATTGGTGTACAGTTTTATATATTCACTATCTACAACTCCATTTTCATCAACAAATAGGCTTTCTTCCTTATTTATTTCTTCATCAATGTCAAAGGAACTGTAAAATTCTTCCACCTTTAAATTTCCCGATTGTATTCCTGCATCGGCAGTTAATTTAACAGCAGCATATACTTCATCTAATCCTGCTTCGCTTAAATATAAGTTTTTCTCAGCACTTGTATTAGTCTTTTTCATCTTATAGCTTACCATAGTTATATTTAATACTATACTTCCAAGAACTACGACAACCATCATGGCTAATATAAGTAAAACCATTATTGATCCTTTTTCGTTTTTCATATTGGCTCCTAAAATTTAGTAGTCGAATCTTTTTGTACCATTTAATGTAGTAATATATTTATCATCTTTTTCTACATCTATCTTAATTTTATAAAGCAGATAAGGACTTATATCTACCGATTGATTAAGTTTTAGATTCTTATAGGTATTTACCCTGCCGTTTAATATATCTAGGCTGTATTTGTACCTTTTCAAATCCGGTTCTACCACATATAAATTCATAGCGTAATTAGTAAAGTTTCTTACTGTAAAATCATATATGCCGGTTATATTATCAAAATAAAGACCTATATTTAAGTTATCTTTATGATTTTTTATCACTTCTATTCCATTTATATAAAAATCTTTTTTATCCGTAAATTCCATTTCTACATCTGGAGTTGATAAAAAGGTATAATTAATACCATCCATTGAATGCTTAATATTGTACTGACCCAGTACCACTACTTCAATATCTTCACTAAAATCCAATCCCGTCTCTATTTCATTGGAAGAATATTCTTCTACTCCTAAAATATCTACATAAAGTTTGTATCCTTTATATTCAATACCGTCTTCGTTATCCACATTAAAAAGTTCATCGGAAGCCTTGATTTCTTCTATATACTTCTTTGCCGCAGATATACCATCCAGTTCTTCCCTACCGTAAGCATTGACCTTAGTTGAAAACAAAAAAATATTTGTTAAAGGTACGGAGATTATCATAAGAATAGCAATGGAAATAACTAACTCAATTAAAGTAAATCCTTTGTTGTTCATTCAGTCCTCCAAAAAAACAATGATGTTTACATTATATACTAAATCATTCTTTATTAATAGAAAAAAATGAGGTAGAATTGAATTTTCTACCTCATTTATCTTCTATATCCATTGTTTGACTATTGTTCTTCTACCGTTCAGCCATCGTTCCGCAATCGCTTAACCATATTGTGCTTTATTTTTTTGTCATTCCGAATGCCAATGAGGAATCTTAAGACTCTTCAGCTTCGCTTCAGGCAGTCGCTTTTTTTCCAATCGACTTTCAGTCTCTTGGGAAAGCTTTGCATGAGACCTGTTATTACTTTCTTTGAAAGTAAACTAGGGCTTCAACTGACACTACCGTTCAACCACTGTTTTACCATAGCTTTACAATCGTTCAACCATCGCTTCACATCGCTTTATAATCCTAAATAAGCTTTTTTAACAATATCCGACTCCAGAAGTTCTTCTCCTGTACCTTCTATTGCCAGCCTACCGTTTTGTAAAACATAACCTCTATCAGCTATCTCTAAAGCCTCCTGAACTTTTTGTTCTACTAATAGAACTGTTACTCTTTCCTTAATTATCTCTAGGGTGTCCATTACCTTTTCTACTAATACTGGTGCTAATCCTAATGACATTTCATCAATCATAAGTATTTTCGGATCGGACATCAACCCTCTGGCTATAGCAAGCATCTGCTGCTCACCACCACTTAAGGTTTCAGCTTTTTGCATAGATCTTTCTTCAAGTCTTGGAAAGAGTTCATAAATTTCTTTTAATAACTTTTGTTTTTTAGATTCATCCCTAATTATATATGCTCCTAAAAGGAGGTTATCTTTAATTGACATTTTTCCAAAAACCTGTCTTCCTTCAGGAACCTGAGCAATTCCTTTTTCTAATATTTTATATGCCGGAAGATTATCTATTCTTTCACCCATAAAAGTAATCTCTCCTGATGTTGGTTTCAACAACCCTGATATGGTTTTAATTAGTGTTGATTTTCCAGCACCGTTTGAGCCTAAAATCGATACAACTTCTCCTTTATTTACTTCACAGGAGAAATCAAAGATTACAGGCACGTTACCATATCCTACTTTAAGATTTTTTACTTTTAGCATGATATTTACCTCCTAGATAAGCTTTTATAACTTCGTCGTCGTTTGCTACTTCTTCCGGTTTTCCTTCGGCTATTTTTTTACCAGCACTTAATACAACTATACGGTCGGAAATAGGCATTATCGCTTCCATAATATGTTCAACTACTAGTAGAGATAACCCTTCCTCCTTAAGTTTAAGAATTAAGTTCATGACATCCTTTATTTCTGTTTGGTTAAGTCCAGCCATACATTCATCCAGCATTAAAACATCCGGTTTAGTTGCAAGTGCTCTGGCTATCTCTACTCTTTTTCTGTCTGATATAGTCAGACTACCACCAAGTGCATCTTTCTTTTTTGTTAGATCCGTCATTTCCAGTACATCTTTAGTTATTTTCAGTGCTTCATTTCTACTGTTAGTATTTAAAAATGCTCCAGTTATTACATTTTCTTCTACAGTCATTTCATTTAAGGTTTTAACTATTTGAAAAGTTCTAGTTATACCTTTATGACATATTTGATAAGGAGTTAAACCTGAAATGTTTTCTCCTTTATAGTATACATTTCCCTCTGTCAAAGGATAAAATCCGGTAATACAGTTAAATAATGTGGTTTTACCGGCACCATTAGGTCCTATCAAACTCACTATTTCATTTTCATGGATGGTAAAGGACACATCCTCGTTTGCTTTTAATGATCCAAATGCTTTAGTTACGTTTTTGATCTCAAGAAGCGGCTTCACCTTTTCCTTCACCTCCATCATTATTTTTGTTTCTTTTATTTCTTACTGTTTCAATAATACCTATCACACCTTTCGGTTGATAAGAAGTTATAACAACTATTAATAATCCGTAAATCATTAAATCTATTCCAGTTCCTGAACCACCAAGCTGTATTCTGGTAAACTCAGATAGGGGTATAAAAATTGCTGCTCCGATGATAGGTCCGTAAACACTACCTATACCACCTAATACTGTTAATAACACTATCTTCATTGAAATATCTAATGAAAACATCATAAATGGATCTATATATAATATATACTGAGCATATAAGGATCCTGCAAAAGCAGCTATTAAAGCGGATACCATCATTGCTATTAACTTATACTTTCTTGGATTAATCCCTATAGCTTCTGAAGCTTCTTGACTCTCTCTAATAGCTTTTAAATAATATCCAACTTTAGAATTTTCTAAATAACTAGCAGCAAATATTGCTAGTGCAAATAATAACAAGGTCAAATAAACCCAAGGTAATCTTTCGTTGAATTGTAGATTAATAAGCCTGGTTATAAAAGAAGAATCATGAGGAATTATAGGTATTGAAATTCCCGTCGCTCCTTCTACATAATCCCAACTTACAAAAATTTGTTTGATTATTTCAGCAATAGCTAGTGTAGCAATAGCAAAGTAGTGTCCTCTGATTTTAAAGAAAGGAAAACTTACTATTCCTGCAACTAAAGCTGCTATAATTCCACCTAAAATCAAACCAACCCATGGACTAATAGTATATCTAAAAAAAAGAATGGCTGAAGTGTAAGCTCCAATTCCAAAAAAAGCAGCATGTCCAAAGGATGTCTGTCCTGCAAACCCTGTGATTATATTCCATGCTTCGCCAAGTGTAGCATATATTAAGAGCAGTACTAGTGCATTTAATACAGTTCTGGATTTAATCACTAAAGGTAAAACAGCGATAATTAAAATTATTATTAGAAGTTTCTTTTTATCTCTTACCATCCGAATAACCCCTTTGGCTTAACCTGTATTACTATCATATAAACTAGAAATACAAGTGCATATTTGAATTGAGTTCCTAAAAGATAGCCACCTACTGCTTCAGTAAGCCCAATTATCAATCCGGCAAACATTGCGCCTTTAATATTTCCAAAACCTCCTAAGGCAACAATAACAAAAGCTAGTACACTGTATAAAGCTCCCGAGCCTGGATAAATTGGGAAAAATGTTGACATTAAAGCTCCGGCTGCTCCGACACATGCTCCTGAGAGACCAAATGTTATTGCATACATTTTTTTAGTGTTAATCCCCATCAGTAATGCAGTATCCTTATTTAATGCCGTTGCCTGTATTGCTTTTCCTGTTCTTGTTCTATCCATAAATAGCATAACTAAAATAGTTAATACTATACTTCCTATTGAAGCTACTATTTGTGGAGTTCCTATGGAAATAGTACCAATTTTTATTGAATGTCCCGATACCATTGCATCATTTATATATCTATAGTTAGGAGTCCATAAATATTGAGCAAAATTCTTTAAAAACATGCTAAATCCAAAAGTAGCCAACAGGGCAGTAAGTCCTGGAGCATCTATAACCCTTCTAATTATAGTAAAATATGTAAATACTCCAACTAAAAACACTACTACCATTGAAATTGGTAATCCAACTAGAGGATCTAATGAAAATAGTGAGTACATCCAAAAAGCTGTGTACATACCTATCATTAAAAATTCACCGTGAGCAAAATTTATAATATCCATAACTCCCCAAACGAGAGTTAATCCAACTGCAACAAGTGCATATATAAAGCCCATAAGCAAACCGTTAGTAATAATCTGTTCCAAAGTGTCGTCCCCCTTTTCAAGTTGTATTATAGAAATTTGAGAGTGAAGATTGCTCCACTCTCAAATATAAAATATTAAATTGAATTTTTACTTATCTTTCATCCCATGGTGGTATAGGTGCTACCGGTTCCGTAGTAGCTATATCTTCAGGATATACAGCTCTGTATTCTTCATCTAATGTTTGAACTACATAAGATGCTGGAACTTCATTTTGTCCACTATCATCAAATTTAATGGCACCAGTTGCAAAATAAGGTGCATCAAATTCTTTCGAATGGATAACTTCCATTATGGCATCTCCATCAAGACTTGCAGCTTCATTTATAGCTTCTGCTATAACCATTATTGAAGCGAATTCTTCAAGAGCCGGTCCATCTAAATCTGCATCTGTTTTTTCTTTGTACATTTCATTAATTGCTGCTAGTTCAGGAAGATCGCTTAATTTATCAGCTGAGAATGCTGCTCCACCTGCAAAATAATCTCCGTCTTCTCCTAAATTTACAACAAATTGTGTGTCCTGAAATCCACCACAGTAATTTAATATAGCTTGAGGTGCTACTCCAAATTCCTTATATTTATTTGCAAACATTGTAATATCTGAAATATAAGAAGCATGGAATAAAGCATCTGCATCCATATCTCTAATCTGCTGAACCTCTGTATCTACGTTAGTTACATCGCCTGCATAACTTACAGATCCTAAATATTCAAAACCTTCATCAGCATACTGATCTTCTAACCATTTTTCAACCATTTCATTAGCATGAACTCCGTACTCATTATCTACATATGCTACAGCAACAGTACTTATATCTGTTCCATGATTAGCATTTAGATATTTAAGATATTCGAAAAACATACCTGTTTCCATATCATCATTTGGAGCAACTCTTACAAAGTAGTTTAACCCTCTTTGTGTCAAAGCTGCTGATGATGATGATCCTGCAACAAATGGTACACCAAATTGTTCTGCAGCCTGACTTGCCGGCTTAGTTGCTGAACTGTGATAACATCCTGCTAAAGCTGCAACTCCTTGATCGATAAGTCTTTCTGCTTCTGATTTAGCCATTTCAGGATTTGCCTGGTGGTCTGCAAAAGTAATATTAATCTTTGCATTATTCATATTAGGTAATCCTGCAGTAGCCGCCAAAGGAATATCTAAGTCAGGATATTCGTTGTTAATTATCTCTTGAGCCACTTCCATAGCTGCTTGAAGCTTAACTCCTGTAGCTGCGGCTCCACCACTAAGTGGTAGTACTGCACCAAGTTCAACTTGAGTTACATCTTCTCCGCCTTCTGCTGGTTCCTCTGGTTCAGTTCCTGCACAACCCGGTAAAATTGTTGCTGCAACCATTACGATTACAAGTAAAAGTATTAATTTAGATTTCATTATTTACCCCCTAGTAAATTATTTTTTTCTGAAATATACTGTACTGTGTCAATTTCCATTATCATCTCCTTTTTTCAAAAATAAAGGAAGTAAATCAAATACTATTATATTTTATTATAATATTATCATCTACTTCCTAATTGACTATATACGGCTTACAAAGAAATACCGTTATCTGTAAAGTAAACGTCTTTGAAAAATTATTTAATAACTTGTAAACGTTTACTATCTAATTTTACTAAATCATTTTATTAATGTCAATACCTAAATAGTATCTTACAAATAACCTCTCTTATATAATTTTATAAAAAATCCCGAGACTTTTACATCTCAGGATTTAGACTATCGCTATACTATTGTTTAACAATTGCTCAACTATTGTTTTACCATCGCTTAACTACTGTTTAACAAGCAGACGCTTTCTTGCCAATCAACTTTCAGTCTCTTGGGAAAGCTTTGCATGAGACCTGCCTCTATTTACTCCGTAAATAGGGCTAGGGCTTCATATCGCTTAACCATCGCTCAACTATCGTTTTGCTATCGCTCTTACTCATTCACTCTAAAAACTATATTATTACTTTCAGTATATTCTACTCTTGGATTAGTAAGATCCTCATTCATAATATTTACATAGAATATAATGTCTGTTTCATTTACTATATTTAATACAACTCCGGATTCGTCATCAGCACCGGTTCTTTCCTCAGAATTTATCTGCATACTTATATACTCATTTTCCGGCACGAATTCTATCCATTCATCATTAAAGTTTGAAGGGTAACTCTGCATGCTAGTTCGGTACTTGTAGTAGTACATTTCACCTTCCTGCATTACTTCTATATCAACAGTTTCCATTGCATTGCTGTCGGCATATACATAAGAGTCTCTGTTGTAATCCTCTTCTTCCCCTAGGGTTACTGTAGGAAGATCAGAAGATATAGGTTTCACATTCATTACGAAGTCGTACCTAGTAGTCCAGTACTGGTCTCTCTGGACATCACTTTCATAGAATGGGTTACTCCTTCCGGATTCAATATAATCGCTCCAAACCCAGTTTTCGTAGTCGTGTTCGTGTAGTTTAGGTATAGAGTAGATATCCATCATCATAGTACCACTCATTAAGTTTTCTGCAGTTTCTGTATTTTCACCTAATGATAAAGTCATATTAGATAATGTTACTTCAAATTGATTATTTTGTAAATCGTTTATAAAATCCAGTAAGTTGTAGTAATCAGCTGAGAAATTTATATTAAACTTATAATTTTCTGCACTGGCATTAGTTAAACCTTCTTCACCTTCTGCAGCCTGTTCTTCTTCAGTTTCCGGTACAGTACCTAAGTATATATCTCTTAACTCCTCCAGTCTGTATCTATATCCGGCATTTTGAGCCTCTGTTTGAGAGGTAAAGTTTACAATACTGTCATCGTTAAAATTGATATTAGGTGTATCGATTTCGTATTCTGCCAATTTATTATCTATAAAAACAATTAATTTTTCCTGTTCTAGATCCGGCAAATATATTTTCGACATGTCAGATATCTCAAAGTTTAGTTCCTTAAATTGAGTATTTAATGCTTCTTCATTGTTAATTGCTGTCATCAATTCTTCAACCTGGGTATTCTTAACCTCAAGCTCTGCTTCTAAATCTGCAATTTTTTCTTCATTTCTTATAAAAACAAAATTGTAAAACAGGTAAGCAAATAATGCTAAAAGTAATATTCCTAAAAGAATTTTTTCTCTTCTATTAATTCTCATTTGAATACCCCCCATCTACTGTGCAGTTTACTGAGAAGCTGAAGGTTTCTACTTCTCCCTCTGTACTCTTAGTTATTCCCGGTATATGTACGTCGGTTATAAAATCTATATCTTTTAAATTTCTTTCAAGTTGAGCTACAGATGGTCTCGAGCTGGAAGTTGCATTAAATGTAATATTAGTATTAGTTACATTTAAATTGCTCATCTCTATATCTATTGGTATATTATCAGCTAAGGTATTTAAAACATAAACATCAACAAAGTCCATATTATTTATACCCTGATTCAGTATGCCTAGATTATCTCTGTATTCCTGAAGTACTGATATCCTTGTTTTAAGTTCTTCCAATTCCTGGAGTTTCTGCTGATAAACTTCATTTTCAAGGATACTATCAGCTTGAGCTATGTCATCCTCTAACGCATTTATTTTATATGTAACACTGACAAAATAAAAAACTAAAGCGGCAGCTATAACTCCAACCAAAAGAGTGGAGCCTGCTACTTTTTTAATTCTATTCCTCTTGTATTCTATTAAATCCGCTAATAGATTTATATCCTCTTTTCTCTGATACAAACCTGCTACAGAATCTAAATATTCAGATATTCTAAAATACCCTTTATTGATATTTTTATCATTTAATTTTATATTTTTTACATCATCTATTATCTTAGTTTCCAAGTTAAAACTAGCATCAAAATAGGCTTCAATGTTTTTAATGTTTGAACTTCCCCCATACAAAAACATATGCCCTATTTCGTCATCTTTATTCTTAGAATTAAAAAATTGAATAAGCTTTCTTATTTCCGTAATCCATGCATTTACATTAGTTCTAACTATATTGTTGATAAACTTTTCTTCTTCAGTATATACGTCACTATCATCTAAATTAGATAATTTGTGTTTAGAAGCTATTGCATTTTCCTTATCAATCTCAAATAGATTTACTATACCTAAATCTATATCGTCTCCCCCTTGATTGATAATTCTAGAGAAAATATTTTTACCATTTTTCATTACATTAAAAACTATCATCTTGTGGCCTAATTCTATTACATAGTAAGCCTTATCCTTCTCTATCTTTACTCCTGAAATTTCTCTATTAGGTTTAAATATACTTTCAATAGAATTAAAAGATAAATTGATAGAATTTAATCTTAGTTTTAAATCCTTAGCCAGTTTAATATAGTCCTCTATCAAACTGTTTGGTACTGCATATACAAGGTAGTTTGCCTTTTTAAGTCCTTCCTTTTCAAAGGTATCAATAATTCTATAAACTATCTTATAGTCGCTTAAAACTACTGGCATATACTGTTCTAATTCGTACTTGATCATCTGAACAGTATCTTCTCTACCTTTAACTACGGGTAATTCCAAGCTCCTGGTAATTAAGGATGTAGTGCTTATGTTAAAAACTACATTTTTACTTTTGAAATTATTGGATTTAATACTTTTAACTAAGATATTTTTAATATCATCGTAGTTATCAATATTACCCTCGTGAGCAGCTTGGTAAGGTGTAGCTTCTGTTACTGCCTTATCTATTCTCAGTCCTGTTCTTTCATTTTTTCCTTCAATAATTTTAATTTTTTTACTTCCAATATCAATCGATAATTGCTTAGCCATTATACCCCTCTTTTCTTAAAGTATTAAATTAAAATACATGTTGATTATTTCCTCTCCCCAAAAAATATAAATCATAGCTGCAATAGCTATAAATGGTCCAAATGGTATATAGTCTTTTCTTGTTGCTATTTTTGAAATGAGTAAACCTACTGAAACAACTGCTCCTATTACAAAAGAAGCAACAGTTATAAATATTATACCCTTAAGACCAAAGTTTAAACCTAAAAATCCCATTAATTTTATATCGCCTCCACCCATAGCATTAGTTATTAAGGCTATTAGTAAAAACAAACCAAATCCAAACCCAAATCCAAACACTTTATCAAAAAAATTAATATCTATAAACATTATACTAATAATTGTTGTATATAGCAAACCAAAAATTATTATAGAGTCGGGAATAATTTTATATCTTAAATCTATTAAGAACACCACGATTAAAACACTTACAGTAAGACTGTGCATTACAGCAATCCAGGTAAAACCGTATTTATAAAATACGAATAAATATAAAAGACCATTTAAAAGTTCAATAAGTGGGTATTGTGCAGAATACTTTGCTCCACAATGTCTGCATTTACCACCACTAAAAACATAATTAAAAACAGGAATTAAATCTAAAAAGCCCAACCTATGCCCACATGTAGAACATGCGGAAGGTGGGCTAACTAAAGACTTACCCTCAGGTAGTCTGTAAATGCATACATTTAAAAATGATCCTATGATAGTTCCGGTGATGAATATGTAAATGTATAGTAATATGTCCATAAAAACTCCTGCTATTTTAATATTTTAAGTATTAATGTTTTAATTTCGAAATAAGTATATATTCCTATTATTATTAATCAATATTGATTATATATGTTCTTAACTTATCATCTTTTGTTACTGTAATTTTTATCTGACTTATTAGGCTTAAATCGTATTTACCATTAATGTTAGGTTCAGGATTATAACTTATCTCATTACCTTCTATTGTTGTAGCTACTAATTTTTCTTGTGTATCACCACTAACTGTATAAGATAAAATAGAAGGTTCAAAAGTTGGTTCTAAATTCACTTTTTTTGTATCAAAATATAAACTTGTAAGTTCTGGGTACTGAATATCATTACTTACATCAACTATAATAAAATCATATAACTCATAAGTAGTACTTGAATTATCATCAATCAAATTAATTATTACTTCTAACTTAGCATTTCCGCCTTCATCCTTTCCTTCTATCTCTACAATATCAGGATTATCTAAATCTTGTGTAGATGCAAAATAAGAAGTAGATTCATTTGGAAAATCATTTTCCCAACTAATGCCTTGTATAGTTATTCCCTCCTCTAAAGTAGGAGTTATAAAAACTTTAAGAGTCTTCTTTTCATTTACCAATAAATCTAAATCTCCTATTATTGGTTGATCATTAGAGTGCTTAATTTCTGCTGTGTAAGTTTCTTCAATGACTAGTATATCTACCTGTCTAGTATTTAAAGGGTCATCAATGTCTTCCGCTTCCACAGTTACCCAGTCTCCAACTGTTGATGAAGCTTTTATTGATGCAGTTTTACTATCAATGGTAGTTAATATAAAATTACCAGTATCT
Source organism: Bacillota bacterium (assembly GCA_033549325.1). Taxonomy (GTDB): domain Bacteria; phylum Bacillota; class Clostridia; order Tissierellales; family Dethiosulfatibacteraceae; genus UBA8670. The sequence continues at coordinate 18,535 of JAWSUU010000009.1, forward strand.
CCATCAACTAAGTTCCAATCTACATCTTTATTAGCTAATAAAAACCTTTCTTCATTTGGATATAAAGTAAAATCTGTTTTTGGTAAAATTATTAGTTCATCAGTAGAAGATAAATTTACTATCTCGCTATTCTTTTCAAATTTTAATACAGTACCTGATGTACCAATAATATCGTTATTCTTGATAGACATGTTTGGTAACCCAACTTCTGTAATTATCTCATATGATTGATTTTGTTCTAAACCATTTAAAGTAATTTCAATCAGTTTATCAGATTCTTTTGAAAACGAAATAGATGTTATATCATTCCCTAGAGTTTTTGTTCTTCGAGTATCATCAGTATCAATATAAGAATAATAAACACTACTATTCTCATAATATAAATAACTATATGGGTCTTCAAAGGTATCAGGTTTGTCATTTTCTATATATAAAGTTGAAGCATACCTTATTTCATTAGTAACACTTGATAGTGATAAACGAACAGAATGCTGCACTTCATATTGATCAGAACCTTTAGCAAAAATTTCATTACCAAAGAAAAAAAGATTAAATGCTAAGGTTAAAACTAAACCAACAATAGCTAATGCTATAATTAATTCCAATAAGGTAACACCTTTTCTATTATTAAATATTCTATTCATTATATTCACCTTCTTATGGTATTACACTTGACAAAATTACACTATCATTTCCATTCCGGTAGAAAACCTTAACTGTTAATTTAGTCAATGCTGAATCTACTAGAACTTCAGAGTCTACACAATAAATAATTCTATGTGTTCCATCATAACTATGAGCTGGCAAATTAGTACAATCGTCTATTTTTAGAATATCTTCAGAATTAATGGATTGCATAAAGGTATCACTTGTATCGCTGTTAATATAAGCAGAATCAATTATTTCCTGTGCATCTGACATGGCCGATGTCTTATTTCCCATCCAAATAATGTGAGAAAAACTTGTTGTAAAGATCTGAAAAAATCCTAAAACCATAATACTAAGAATTGCTAAAGCTATAATAATTTCAATTAGTGTTAATCCATTTTTATTAAGTTTATTAAGTTTATTAAATTTAATTGTCATCTAGACCACCCGCATATTATTAGTTATACCACATATTTTTTATCCATGGCCAAACAAGTAATGGATTAAAATCTGTTGATGATTCAGGTTCTTGTACCATACTAAAACTACCATGTCCTTTGAAATATTCGACTATAACTTTACCTCTAAACATATTACTTCCCCCACCATTATATGTCATTTGAGCATCAGGTGCTATAATATGAGCACTATAACTAGTATTTCCACTGAAAACAATTGTACGGGGAGAATCATAATCCGAACTTTTAGTAACATAAAATAAAACGTCCCCTGAAAAAATTACTTGATTCCATGTTCCACCACTAAAATCAATATTTCCATTTACATAAAATATTACAGTACCTTCCCCGTTAAAATTTATTTTTGAAGTTCCGCTTTGACTTATACCGCCTTCTAAATTTAAAACTGTTATATCCCCATCATTTCCAGTTGAAAATGTCAATTGATCTCCACCACCTAATTCAATAGAATTACCCTTAGCATTAATTCCTATATTATAAATATATCCATCAATAAAAGTATAGGGTCCATTAACTCCACCTGGAATATCATTTTCATGATCAACATCAGGCACTGTAACTCCATTTACTTCTTCCAAATTAGCTTTAAAATCATCAAAATTTGGTGGTACTTCTGGAAATTCTTGGTCGGAGTTAAATTCTGTTTCACCTGAAATATTATTTAATTGACTATCTTTTAAAACTTGAGGACCTACAGACATTATACTACCGTTAATTGCAAAAGAGCCACCAGATGCTTCTATTAATGTCTTTGAGGCTATTGCATGTTCTCCCCAAGAGGGATCAGGGAAAATATTACTTATAACCAAAGTATTAGTTTTTTGATAAATTTCTTTAACGGTTCCTGTTGACTCAATTGATAAACTTCCAGGTTGACCTTTAACCGATACTTCATATATACCATTCCCAAAAATTTCATTTGGAAAATTTTCATTAGGAAAACTTATTTCACTACCATGTTCTATATCTTCAATTATATCTTTAATTGCATCATCTTTTTGATTACTTATAAAGTAATCAGCCACTGCTTCTGCCGCAGAAATTGATACATAATGAGCTTCTGATAGCTTTTCATGCCTAATACTATTTTTAGATTCTGCCATACTTACTGTCGCAAGTGTCGTACCAAAAATTACCATAACAACCATAACTATAAGCACTATGATTAATACAGAGCCTTTTTCATCTTTTAAAAATTTAAACATCAATATCACCTCTAATAGCCTTTAATTTTTAGGCATTAATTTATAAACTATTACAAAACTGTATTAAACTCTTTTATTATCTTGATTATATCATAATATACCCATTATGAGTAATAATATTCATGAGCATGAATTATTATGTTAGTTTAATAAAAAAACTGAATTGAAGTTCTCACTCCAATCCAGTTTTTTACTCTTTCTTAAGAGCAGATTTTAACAAATAATAACTCATGTTCCTGGCACATTTAAATTATATTTTTGTTATTCATTTCCAACAGCAGAATGTCCTCCTTCTTCTGTTACAGTTACATCCATATCATTAAAATATTGTAATGGCGTAGGTGAAACTAACTTTTCAAGTGCTTCTATTAGTTCAGTATCACTGCTAAGCTTTGCACCACCATAACCAACACCACTAACTACACTTACATTAGTTCCTGTTGTGCTATTATCAATATCAAATACTGCTGAACCACTTACAGAATAATCTCCAGATGCTAACATAACTACTAAAGAATTTCCTACTAATGCTGCATATTGTTCATCTGACTGTATTTTTGCTCTGTCAGTAAACCCTGCAAATCTTGGAATTGCTATTAATGCTAAAATTCCCAAAATAGCAATAACAACAATTAGCTCAATCAGTGTGAAACCTTTTCTGTTTCTTAATCTTTTGTTTACAAATTTAAACATAGTTATCCTCCTTATATATTTCCCTTTTTTATATATTTCTTAACCCCTTTTAGGGTAAGATTCTAATTTATGATAGTAATTATATCACAAATAAAATTATGAGTAAAGCAATTAATTCATCTATGATACAGTTTGAACCATATCAAACATAGGTAGCATCATAGCTATTACAACAAATCCAACTATTATCGCCATGATAACTATCATTATTGGTTCTAACATTGTTGTCATTCTATTTATTGCGAAATCAACTTCTTCGTCGTAAAAGTTTGCAGTTTTATCAAGAACTTCATCTATTGCCCCTGATTCTTCACCTATACTCACCATTGCAGGAATCATTGGAGGAAAAATACCATATCTTTTTAAAGGTTCTGATAATGTTCCCCCTTTTCTAAGGTCTTCTTTTATTTCAATTAAAGTTGTAGCTATATAAGTATTTCCTGTTACTCTACTAACTATTTCTATTGATTTCATAAGTTCTACCCCACTACTCATTAAGGTAGACATAGTTCTTGTGAATCTAGCTGATGCTACTTTTACTTGAACATCTTTTATTATAGGAAGCTTAAGTTTCAACTTATCTCTTTTTATACGATTATTCTCTTCTTTCATCAATCTTCTATAAATAAACACGAAGCCTACAATTAAAGCAATTAAAACATACCATCTAGTTCTTAAAAAATCACTTATTTTTATTAAAAATTGAGTTAGAGCCGGCATAGGAACACCAGATCCCTGAAACATACCTATAAAAGTAGGCATAACAACCACAAGCAAAAAAGATACTACAGCAACTATAGCTATAACTAATATAATTGGATAAATCATAGCACTTTTTACTTTGTTTTCGATTTTATATTCTTTTTCAAAATGTACTGAGAGTCTTTCCATAATTACATCAAGGTTCCCGGAAACTTCTCCAGCTTCTATCATACTTATCATTATTTCAGGAAAGACATCTTTGTGGCTGCTTAAGGCTTCAGAAAATGTTGATCCTTTCTGCACCTTTTCAAATAAATCCTGTATTAGAGTTTTAAAAACTTTTTTATCAGTTTGTGCCTGTAATATATCAAGTGAACTAACTATAGTAACCCCGGCATTGAGCATAACTTGAAATTGTCTACAAAAAACTGCTAAATCTTTTATATTTACTTTAGAAAAAATATCTAGAAAACCAATGTCAACGGATTTTGATTTCTTTTCTTTTATATCAACTGGAATATATTTTTTAGATTTAAGCATTTCTATAACATCGGATATTGAAGTTGCATTATAGCTGCCGCTTATTTTTTTACCATTGGTATCTAAAGCTGTATAGTTAAAATTAGGCATTCATATCCCCCCTAAATAATATATCTTTTTAGATATTCTAAATCTATACCGTACTGCAGTGCAGTTTCTTTTGAAATGGTGTTATTTCTATATAGTCTAAGTAGATCGTTGTCCATTGTATGCATACCGTATTTTGTTCCCGTCTGTATAGCATTTTGAATCTGGTGGGTTTTCTTTTCTCTTATTAGGTTTTTAATAGCTGGAGTTGTTATCATAATCTCAGTAGCTACTACCCTTCCACCTTCTTTTTTAACCATAAGTTGCTGAGATACTACTGCTACCAACACGTTTGCCAGCTGTACAGAAACCTGCTGCTGCTGGTGAGGTGGGAAAACGTCTATAACCCTATCAATAGTAGCTGCTGCTCCAATTGTGTGAAGTGTAGAGAAAAGTAAGTGTCCGGTTTCTGCAGCTGTTAATGCTATTTCTACAGATTCCAAGTCTCTCATCTCTCCCAAGAGTATTATATCCGGGTCCTGTCTCAATGAGGCTCTAAGTCCTTGAGGAAAATTAAGAAAATCTGAACCATATTCTCTCTGGTTTACTATGCATTTGTTGTGCTTGTGAAGGTACTCTATTGGATCTTCTAAGGTAAGTATGTGTTCACTTCTCTGTCTATTAATTATATCAATCATTGAAGCTAGCGATGTGGATTTACCACTTCCAGTAGGTCCTGTGAAAATTATCATACCTCTTTTTTTCTGAGTAAGGTCTTTAAGTACGGTCGGTAGTTTTAGATCTTCAAGACTTGGTATATCTAAACTTACCGCTCTAAGAGCCATACTGTAGGTTCCTCTTTGTCTAAAGGCATTGATTCTGAACCTTCCAGCATCCTTAACAGCAAAGGAGAAGTCAATATCGCCTTTTTCCTTTAATGTCGCCATCTGCTTTTCATCTAGTAGCTGTTTAGCAATGTCATAGGTGTCATCGGGAGTTAGCTTTCTATCTCCTACTATCTCCAGTTTACCGTCAATTCTCATGGAGATGTAGTGACCTACTGTAATATGAAGGTCCGATGCACCTATTTCAATTGTACGTTTTAAATAGTTTTTAATATCTATACTCATTAATACCCCTCCTATTAATCTATAGTATATGCAACTCTTAACATTTCTTCTACTGTAGTTACTCCTTTAAGTACTAGCTCTCTACAGTTATCTCTTATAGAAACCATTCCGTCATCTAAAGCTGCCTGTCTTATTTCATCAGTAGTAGCATCCTTGTCAACTAAGTTTCTAATAGTTCCCGTAACTTTCATGATTTCATTTACTGCTGTTCTGCCTTTGTATCCCGTGTTGTAGCATTTTTGACATCCTTGACCTTTGTATAATATTATATCCTCTTCTACATGAAGTATTTCCTTTTCTTCCTGAGTTATTGTATGTCCAGTCTTACAATGAGGACATATTTTTCTTGCTAAACGTTGAGCTACTATACCTTTTACTGATGTAGTAATAAGGAAAGGTTTGATACCCATGTCTGCAAGTCTCATAATGGTAGAAGGTGCATCGTTAGTGTGAATGGTACTCAACACTATATGCCCGGTAATAGCTGCTCTAACGGCGATCTCTGCTGTCTCAGCATCTCTTATCTCACCAATCATTATAATGTCAGGGTCCTGTCTAAGGATGGACCTAAGTCCGTTGGCAAAGGTTAGTTTTGCTTTGGTATTTACCTGCACCTGATTAACACCGTCTAGTTTGTACTCCACCGGGTCTTCTACTGTAACTATATTTCTATCTATACTATTAAAGTCGTTGAGTACGGAATATAGAGTAGTAGATTTACCACTACCGGTAGGTCCTGTTACCAGGATGATACCGTTTGGAATATCTAGTATATCATTAAAGAGCTTTAAGTTTGTTTCTGTAAAGCCCAGCTGTTCTTTTGAAAGTAGTGCATTAGCACTGTCTAATAGTCTTATTACCGTCTTTTCTCCATGTACTGTAGGTAGTATTGAGATTCTCAGGTCGATATTTCTACCGTCGATTTCCATCTGCACCCTACCGTCTTGAGGTTGTCTTTTTTCAGCTATATTAAGTCCTGCTATTATTTTAATCCTTGTAACTATAGCCGAAAGGGTGTTTTTAGATGGTGACATAATCTCCTGAAGCTGACCGTCTATTCTAAATCTAATTCTTAATATATCTTCTAAGGGTTCTATATGTATATCACTGGCTCTTGATTTTAGTGCCTGTTTAATAATTGAATTTATCAATCTAACTACTGGTGCATTTTTTATGGCTTCTAAAGATTCTTCGTCCAGTCCAGCATTTTTATCTTCATTGTACTCTTTTACAAAGTCTTCAATAGCTTTTTCTGCTGTTTGTTTACCGAAGTACTGATCGATTGCTCCCATTATATCTTTTTTAGGAGAAAGTACCGGCTCTATCTTTAATCCTGTAGCTATTTCTATATCTTCTATAGCGAATATGTTTAATGGGTCGTACATAGCGACTTTTAATTTATTGTCGACTATTTTTACCGGTAATGCTGAATATCTTCTTGCCAAGTTTTCTGTGATTAGTTTTGGTATCTCGGGTTCTATGGTTTCTTCTTTCATGTTGAAACTTTCTATTCCCATTTGATTTTCAAGAACACCCATAACTTCATTTTCAGAAGCCCATCCGTAATCTATGATTATCTCTCCAAGCTTCTTCCCAGACTGCTTCTGGGTTTCTAAAGCCTGGCGGAGTTGTTTTTGAGATATTTTCCCTGAATAAACTAATAGTTCTCCTAGCTTCATTCCACTTTCTTTGCTATCCATATTTTCACCACTCTTTGTTAGTTTTTAAAACATAATATATATTAATAATACCATATAATGTTAAAAAATCAATAAAAATAGGTTGTATAACTAATTTTATTAGCTTTACAACCTATTTGATTTATATTGTTTTAATTAAAGATTTAATTTTTGTGACCATAATATCTATAGCAACTAAGTTATGTCCCCCTTCTGGAATAATAATATCAGCAAACTTTTTAGTAGGTTCTATAAACTGTTCGTGGGCAGGTCTTACCGTCTTCATGTACTGATTTAATACGGATTCTAAGGTTCTACCTCTTTCATTTATATCTCTTACTATTCTTCTTACAAGTCTAATATCCGAATCTGTATCTACAAATATTTTAATGTCTAAAAGGTCTCTTAGTCTTTCATCGTAGAATATTAATATTCCTTCAAGGATTATTATATCTTTAGGTTTTACAAGTTCTCTTTCTTTTTTTCTATTGTGTATAGAATAGTCGTAGGTAGGCTTTTCTATATTATCCCAGTTTGATAGTTTTTCAAGATGTTCAACTAAAAGGTCGCTATCAAAGGCAAAGGGATGGTCGTAGTTGGTTTTACATCTTTCTTCATAGGAAAGCTCACTCTGGTCTTTGTAGTAGGAATCCTGCTCTATTACAAGAACACTCGCTTTTGGTATATCTGTCTTTATTTTATTTACTATAGTCGTTTTCCCGGAGCCGCTGCCTCCAGTTATTCCAATAAAAATAGGTCTATCCATATTAAATCCTTTCTTTATCTTTTTCTTCTAATTAAATAATCCGGTTTAACTTCTCTATCTATTTTAATCTTTACCATCTGCTGTGGATGAGGAGCTGCTTCAACTTCTTCTCCCTTATCATCTACTATATTTTCTATTTTAAAGTCTATATGCTCTATATCTGGTCCGAATATTTCTACTTCTTCTCCTACAGAGAATTTGTTTCTCTGTTCTACTGTAGCTATTTTAGTAGTAGGGTCGTAGTCATGTATCCACCCTATAAAGTCGTATTCTCTTATATATGAACTTGAAGTGTAAAGCTGACCTTCTTCCTTTGGATTGCCGTAGTAAAATCCTGTAGTAAAGTCTCTGTGGGATGCTTTAAGTATTTCACCGTACCAGTAATCTTTATCAAAGTCCGAATTGTCTAAATTATCTATAGCTTTTCTGTATGACCTGACTACTGTAGCTGTATAGTAGGAGCTTTTCATTCTTCCTTCTATTTTTAAAGATTTTACTCCAGCATCTATAATGTCCTTTAAATTATGAAACATACATAAATCTTTTGAATTTAGAATAAAACTTCCCTGGTCGTCTTCCATTATAGGGTAGTACTCTCCAGGACGGCTTTCTTCCATTAAAGCATATTTCCATCTGCAGGGTTGAGCACAGTCTCCTAAGTTGGCATGTCTTCCTGTCATAAAGCTGCTTATGAGGCACCTTCCTGAATATGACATACACATAGCTCCGTGTACGAAGGCTTCTAAATCTAACCCTACATTTTTGTTTAAATAAATATTTTTTATTTCTTCTAAGGACAGCTCTCTAGCTAAAACTATTCTTTTAACTCCCTGGGAGTACCAGAAGTTGGCACTTTGAGAGTTGGTAGTATTGGCCTGAGTGCTTAAATGTATCTCCATATCTGGTGATGTTTTTTTAACTATACTTAATATCCCCGGGTCTGCAACTATAACTGCATCTACTTCTATTTCTTCTAAAAATTCAATATAGTTTTCTAATTTTTCTAAATCCCCTTCGTGGGGTATCATATTTACTGTAACATAGGCTTTTGCTCCATTGGAATGGCAGTATTTTACCCCTTCTTCTATGTCATCTAAGTCAAAGTTTTTAGCTGCTGCTCTTAGTCCGAAATTCTGTCCGCCGAAATATACAGCATCGGCACCGTATAATACAGCCATTTTTAATTTTTCTAAGTTACCGGCGGGAGCAAGAAGTTCTATTTTATTCATAGGTTTCTCCTTTTTTTATGGTAATAGCAACACCATCTCCTAGAGGAAGTATGGATGATTCCATAGATTTATGGTTGCTAATTGTCTTCAAATATTTTCTCATTTTTCTTACTATGGTTTTCTGTCTTCTTTCTACAAAGTCTTCGTTTGCAATCATGCCTTTGTAAAGTACATTGTCTGATATAATAATACCATCTTTTTTTAATAATTTAAAACAGTAAGGTAAAAAATCCAGGTACTTACTTTTTGCTGCATCTATAAATATTAGGTCGAATTCTTCGTCTAAATTTTTCAGTACTTCCAGGGCATCCCCCGGAAGTATTTCTATACTTCCTTTATATTTATACTTATTTAATTTTTCTGATGCTTCTTCTATAAAGGTATTTCTTCTTTCTACTGTCTTAATTTTTAGTCTATCGTCATCTATAGTTTTAGCCATAAAAAAAGAAGAAAAGCCTACAGCAGTTCCTAATTCAAGGATTTTTAAGGGTTTATGAAGATGGAGGATAACTTTTATAAAGTTAGCCACCTCTTCGTGAATTATGGGAAGCTGTCTTTTATCACATTCTTCCCTAAAATCTGCTATATCTCTTTCTTCTTCAATCAAAGACTTTATGTACTTTGTTGTGAATTCTTTGTTTATTAGTTCCAAAATATCACCTAATTTATGTATTTGTCTTTAGCATCTAAAAAATCATCATAATCATCTGTAAAGTAGTGGGAGCCGTCTCCCTTTGCTAAAAAGTATATATAATCCGTCTCAAGGGGATCTAGTGCTGCCTTTATAGATGTAAGTCCAGGAGAGTTAATAGGTCCTACCGGTAATCCGGTGTGTTGATAAGTGTTATATAAGGATTCTACTTTAAGATCTTCTTCGTAAAGTTTTTCTTTCTTTTCACCCAGGGCATACTGTACTGTAGCACAGGATTGCAGCATCATACCGATTTCCATACGGTTGTAAAATACTCCTGCTATAATTGGTCTTTCTTCATCTACCTGAGCTTCTCCTTCTACTACTGAAGCCATTTTAATTATTTCGTATACACTTCTATCGCCGGTGTTGCCTTTTATATGTTCCTGATATATTTTTTCAAATCCATTAAGCATAGTTGTGATTATATCGTCTGGGGTACTTTCTATATACACATTATATGTATTTGGATACAGAAATCCTTCTAATGTGACAATTTCTTCATCCTGTAAAAATTCGTAGCTATCTCTGTAGATACCTACAGCTTCTGTTAATTTTAAAAATTCTTCTTCAGTAATTTCAAATTTTAAACTGATTATCTTTGCTACTTCTTCTAAATTTAAACCTTCCGGTACGGTGAAATTCATTGTTTTTTCAATATTTTCACCTTCAGTAATTAAATCTACTATTTCCGGTAAACTTAAGCTGTCACTAATCTCATAGTCTCCAGCTTTTAGTTGACTTCCTAAACTACTCTGTCTAAGGTAGATTTTATAAACCGTAAGGTTTTTTATTAAATTATTTTCAAGAAGAATAGCCCCAATATCATCAGAGCTACTTCCTTGTTCTATATTTATTACTTTTGTATTACCTTCATCTACTGCTGTAAGGTTATCGTTGTAAAAATAAAATCCGTACCCTGCAGCTACTGCTATAAGAAGCAGTAATATAAGTAGTTTCTTCATAGGCTGTCTCCTGTTAAATTTCCATTATTATTGGTAGAATCATAGGGTTTCTTTTTATTTCATTATATATGTACTGGTTTAAGTTTTGTCTTATTGCATTTTTAATTACAGACCATTCTCTTTCGTTGTTTTCATAGCATTTATTTAATGCATTTAAAACAACTTTTTTAGATTCTTCCATAAGGTCTTCATTTTCTCTAACGTAAACAAATCCTCTTGAAATAATATCCGGTCCTGCTGCTATTTTACCGGTGCTTTTTTCTATGGTAACTACAGCTACTATCAATCCATTTTCAGAAAGATTTCTTCTATCTCTAAGCACTATATTACCTACATCGCCAATACCCAAACCGTCTACCAGGATGTTTCCGGATTGTACCTTTGAGTTGGTCTTAATATAGTTGTCTGTAACTTCAATAATATCACCGTTGTAGCCAACAACAGTATTGTTGTGGTGAATTCCCATTTCTTCAGCTAGTTCTGCATGAAGCTGAAGATGTCTTCTTTCACCATGTACCGGTATAAAGAATCTCGGGTTAAGTAAATTGAGCATTAATTTTAACTCTTCCTGTCTTGCATGACCGGATACATGAACATCATGTAGTGCTTCGTAAATTACTTCTACTTCTTTTTCGTAGAGTTTATTAATAACAGATGATACAGTTTTTTCATTTCCCGGTATAGGATTTGCTGAAAATATAACCATGTCACCTTTTTTGAGCTTAACCTGCCTATGAGAGTTTGCGGCCATTCTAGATAGGGCTGCCATAGCTTCTCCCTGACTACCTGTGGATATTACTACTATTTGATTATCTTTGTATTTATCTATATCTCTTGCATTTACAAGTATGTTTTCTGGAATATCTATGAATCCTGTTTTTTGAGCTATATCTATAGTATTGTGCATGCTTCTTCCGGAAATAGCTACCTTTCTGTTGTAAATAGCTGCTGCATCGATTATTTGCTGTATTCTATGTATATTAGATGAAAAAGTTGCAACTATTATTCTTTTCTTTGCTTTTCTAAATATGTCAATAAATTTAGCACCTACAGTTTTTTCAGACATGGTGTAACCTGGTCTTTCAACATTGGTACTATCTGAAAATGCTACTAATACACCTTTTTTTCCGTATTCAGCTATAGTTTGTAAGTCTATAGGCATGTCGTTTATTGGTGTTTGGTCTATTTTAAAGTCCCCGGTATGGAATACTACTCCCAGGGGAGTTTCTATTGCTAAAGCTGAAGAATCTGGTATACTGTGATTGCTTCTTATAAAGTGTACTCTAAAGTTTTCTCCTGCTTTTATTTTGTTTCCGTGATTTATTGTGTTTAGTTTAGTTTCCTGCAAGTTGTGTTCTAAAAATTTATTTGCCAATAGTCCCATTGGAAGCTTTGTTCCGTAAATTGGTACATTTGGTATTTTCTTTAATAAATAGGGTATTCCACCTATGTGGTCTTCGTGACCGTGGGTTACGAATAACCCCTTTATTTTATCCTGGTTTTTAATTAAGTAGCTTATATCCGGTATTACTATATCTATACCAAGCATTTCGTCTTCCGGAAAGCCTAGTCCACAATCTATAATTATTATCTCATCGTCGTATTCCAACAATGTTATATTCTTTCCAATTTCTCCTAATCCTCCTAATGGGATTATTTTTAATTTTTTATCTTTGTTAACTGCCATTTATTTCCTCCTTTTTACAGTCCTTACACAAGCCGTAGAATTTTAAACTATGGTTATGTATTTCAAAATCGTATTCTTTCTCTATTAATTCTTCTAATTCGTTAAGCAGATCCATTTTAACCTCTATTATTTTACCGCAGTTGCTGCACAGCAAATGATGATGACCGTGACTGTCTTCTTCAGATAATAAAACTTCGTATCTGGCACATCCATCATTAAATAAAACCTTGCTAAGTATACCTACTTCTTCAAATAGTTTAGTAGTTCTATATACAGTAGCTATTCCAATATCTGAATCTACTTTTCTTACTAATTCATAAATTTCTTCCGGATTTAGATGTTCTCCTAAGTTTTTCATTAAAACATCGTAGATTACCTTTCTTTGGTTGGTAATTTTGTATCCGCCTTTATTTAATTTCTTTTTAAAATCTTCAGTGTATTTACTCATAAAATTCCCCTATATCAAATCCTCTGCCATACCTTCGTAAACATCTATGACTTCCTGTAGTTCGTCTCTATCTTCAACTATGTTGAAAATGGGCGAATTATCTTCATCTCTCTCTATCCTGTATATCATTCCTTCTTCGCTGTTGGGATAGCTTAGTACTGCGTACTCAATATCGTCAATATGGAAGGATGCATTTATAATAAGTTTTTCTACTTTTCCTTCATCGTTGATTAATTCTACTATATCAGACATATTAACTCCTTTTGTCTAAATAAACAGACAGTATATTTACTGCTGCCAGTTTATCAATTACTTTTTTTCTTTTTTTTCTCGATACATTTCCCTGTATTAGAGTATCT
>JAWSUU010000010.1:0-28104 GCA_033549325.1 Bacillota bacterium
AATAATATCCTTATCTATATCATCAATCTTTCCCATCTCTAATAACTTCTTAAGCTCTTTTATTCTGTAGTTCTCTAAAAGATCTTCACTCTCTCTAATAGTTTCTACTTTATCCACCATTCTATTAAACGCTTCTACAAATGTTCTATCAACTTTTTCTTTTTCTATCTTTATATCGCTGCAGTACATCTGCCTAGGTGGTGGATCTTTTCTCCGACTAATTACACTAGGATTTGTAGACCATCTTTTTTGGGGTTTTGGGGTAAACTGTCTTCCTTCAATGGGAGTTTCTTTATTTCCAAGAAATGTTTTACATCTAAAGTATTTGCTGCCGTCGTCATCAGTCATCTGCATATAGGTATAACCGCAAGTACCACAAATTATCCTCCCTGAAAATGGAAACTTATCATTGTTATGATAGGTACTGTTGATCAAATGATGTTCTTTCTTGTATTCTTCCTGTCTTTTAAATTCAAGTTGCACCAGCTGCCAAGTCTCTTTGTCTATAATTGCCGGATGGGTATTTTCAAAATAGTACTGAGGAAGTTCTCCATTATTCTTAGCACGTTTCTTTGTAAGATAAGATGTATTGTAGGTCTTTTGAAATCTAAAATCCCCCTTATACTTTTCATTAGTAAGGACTCCTTTTATGTGACTGGCACACCAGCCTTTTCCTCCGAAGGTCATAGGAACTTTTTCTTTTGTAAGCCTGTTTGCTATCTGATGGGTGCCGTAACCGTCTAAAAATTCTTTATAGATTCTTTTAACTATGTCTGCTTCCTTCTCATCTACTATCAGATTTTTTTCTTCATCTTTTATATAACCAAGGAACTTCCCACTGCCTACACTTTTTATATTTCCTCTCTCATACTGTTTATGAACTCCCCATTTCACATTCTCGGACTGAGACTTGCTAGTTTGTTGAGCTAAAGCTGAAAGCAATGTTATCAGCAGTTCACCTTCGCTGTTTATTGTATGAATATTTTCTTTCTCGAAATATACGTCGACTCCTAACTCTTTTAATTCTCTTATGCTGTTTAGTGTATCTATAGTATTTCTTCCAAATCTTGAAATGCTTTTTGTTATAATCATATCCACTTTCCCTGCTTTTGCTTCTTTCATCATTTCATTGAAAGCTTTTCTTTTCTCAAGGCCAGTTCCCGATATGCCTTCATCGGCATAAAGTCCTGCAAATTCATAGTCCGGATTATCACAGATATATCTTTTATAGTAGTTTACCTGGGCATTAAAGCTTGTTAGCTGTTCTTCACTTGATGATGATACCCTGCAGTATGCCGCCACTCTTTTTACAGGTTCTTTTGTTTCTTCATTCTTTGAAGTGTTTTTCATAGGATACAAGGGAATAATCCTCTTTGGTCCTCGCTTGTGTACGTTTTTCATTATTTGCCTCCAGTAGTACCATTATTTCTTTATCATTATATGTTTCTTTATCATTATATATTCTTTTATCTTTATATATTTCTTTATCTTTATCATTATATATTTTTTTATCATCATATATTTCCTTAAGTAATGATTCTCTTATTCTTGCTCCTTTACATACATCTTTTCCCTTTTGAAGATAGGTAGCACATATCCAACTTACCCACTTTTTTTGATGTACCATTCTAATTAAGGATGCCTTGCAGTAGGGACATTTAATCTTACCTGTATAGGGATATATCTTTGTCTTTCTTTTTTTTCTTATGATCTGTGCTGCTTCCCAATCTTTTGTAGATACTATGGCTGTATGAGAATTTTCAAGATAGTATTTAGGTTTTTCACCTCTATTGATAATTTGTTTACCTGTATCACTGACAAAGGTTTTTTGCATTAAAAAATCACCTTTGTATTTTTCATTTGATATGATGCTTAAAATTCTGTGAGATGCCCAGGGATTGTTGGTATAGGTAGGTATTTTTTCTTTGTTTAGAATTGATGCGATTTTGTTTCCGCTTATATTTTTTAGAAACATTTCATATATTCTTCTTACTATTTTAGCCTGTTCTTCATTTATTATCAGATTCTTGTTCTTATCCTTATCGTAACCAAGGAGTCTGTTTGTATCTACCATGCCTTTTCCTTGTTGGTATCTTTTTTGAACTGCCCATTTTATATTCTTTGACACGGCTTTTCTTTCTTCTTCTGCAAAGGCTCCTAGTACCGTTAGCATCAGTTCTCCTTCTGCAGATAGGGTGTTTATGTTTTGTTCTTCAAATATTACGGCTACATTTAGTTCTTTTAGTTCTCTGACTATGTTTAAAAGCATTACTGTGTTTCTGGCAAATCTTGATATGGATTTAGTTAGTATGAGATCTATCTTGCCTTCCCTTGCTTTTTTAAGTAGCGCATTAAGTCCAGGTCTTTCAGTTTTGTTACCGGAAACTCCGCTGTCAGAATATATCCCGTAGTTTACATAGTCCGGGTTTTTATCTAATTTGTCTTTATAGTATTCTTTTTGATTTCTTAAAGAGTCTTGCTGCTTTTCATTTACTGTCGATACCCTTACATAAGAACATACTCTTATCTTTTTAAATGGCTTTATCATATTTTCTTTAGGATTTACTATGTTAATATTTCTATCTTTCATCTTCTATGCTCCAGTGAAGTTCTCTTCCGTCTTTAAAATGAAAGACCAGTTCTTTATGATTTTTAACTGTTACAAAGTTTAATGTTGCGGACCATATCTTTTCATCAAATTCTAACAGCAGTTCTTTCTGTTCTTTTAGTGTCTTCAAGAATGCTTTCATTAAGTTTCTCTTGGCTTTTTTCTTGTCTATGTCCCTTAGTAGAGTCTGCATTGTTTTTTGAAGGTTATTGTGCTTTTCAACTAAAGAGTTATATTTCTTAACGTACTCAGCTTGGTCTATTGTAGTTCTTGCATTTTGTGATATCAGTCTTTCTATTGCTGTTTGAAGGACTTGGGATTCTATTTCTATTTTTTCTATTTCTACCTCTTCTTTTGATGAGTCTGTAATTTTATTAATTATGTCATCATAGTTAGAAAGTATATCTTTTTTATTGTCAATTAAACTGTTAAATGCATCTACAAAGGCTTTTTTTATTATTTCTTCTTTAAGATGAGGTGTTGTGCATTTACCTTTTCTTAAGAATTTATTGTTGCACTGCCAGATGGTTTGGGCATACTTGGTGTTTGAGTGCCACACCTTTCTTCCGTAAAAGCCTCCGCAGTCACCGCAGGTTATCCTGCTGGCAAAGCAGTTTATTGCACTGGTGTATTTACCCGCTTTTTCTCTTCTTTTAAACTCTGCCTGAACCAGTTCGAAGGTTTCAGGCTCTATGATGGCTTCGTGGCTGTTTTCCACGTAGTACTGGGGAACTTCTCCTTCGTTGATCTTTTTCTTCTTTGTTAAAAAGTTAACAGTGTAACTCTTTTGCAAAAGAGCGTCGCCTTTATACTTCTCATTTTGAAGGATGCTTTTAACCGTAGTACCGTGCCATTTTGTTTTACCTCCTGGAGAAAGTATCTTTTCTTCTGTCAATATTCTTGCAATTTTTGATTGGGTCATTCCTTCCAAAAACATCCTGTAAATTCTTCTAATAATCTTGGCTTCTTTTTCAACCACTTTAGGAAGTCCGTCTTCACCTTTTTCATATCCTAAAAACTGTCCGTAGGGAAGGCTAACTTTTCCGTCTGAAAATCGCTTGCGCTGGCCCCAGGTCACGTTTTGAGAGATTGAATGGCTTTCAGATTGGTGGAGACGGTGGGAGTTCCGCCACTTCGTTCTCAGGCCTGGCTCGTCTCTTTTTCTTCGCTATTCGCTCAGCGTTCCTCCCCGTTCGACTCCTTTTTACAAAAATTAAAAAAATGCCCATCCGGGCATGTTTTAAACTTTATTGGTGGAGACGGTGGGAGTCGAACCCACGTCCGAGAATACTTTCACAGGAATTTCTCCGAGCGCAGTCTCCTTTAAATTGTCACTACATGCAGTAAAGGAAACAAACCTACACATAGCTATCTCAAGTTATTCTATAATAGGTCTGAGAATCCCTAAAATAGTTGCCTGCCATTAATGATACTCACAGACCGGCATGCAGGACTACCGGCAGGAGCAACAGCCTATTTAGGCTGCGAATGCAAAATTATTATCTTCTGCGTTTAAATTTAATTTGCCACTTTTTATGTTGTTCAGCGCAACAGCTCGCTTATCCAGCTTCTGTATCCCCGTCGAAACCAATTTCGTCCCCTAATTAATAATCTCTTTCTGCTCTTTGTATTCTTCTTTCTGCTTCTTTTTTAGCTATATCTCTTCTTTTATCGTATACTTTTTTACCTATAGCTACTGATAATTCTATTTTTACCAGTCCATCTTTTATATATACACTTAATGGAATAAGTGAGTAACCTTTTTGAGTTACCAATCCAATAAGTTTTCGAATTTCTCTTTTATGTAGAAGAAGTTTTCTAACTCTTCTTGGGTCTTTGTTGTATATGTTACCCTGCTCATAAGGGCTGATATGCATGTTGTAGATAAAAACTTCTCCTCTTTGAACATCTGCATAGGCATCCTTTATGTTTACTTTACCTGCTCTGATGGATTTAACCTCAGTTCCAGCAAGAACAATGCCCGCTTCATATACATCTTCAATTGTGTAGTTGTGTCTGGCTTTTTTGTTTCTAGCCGCAACATATATATTCTCTTTCATACTTACTCCTTCATAGCATATAAAGTATAGCAGAATATTTGTTCTATGTCAAATTAGTCTACAAATACAAAGTCTATGTCTCTTTTCATCAAGTTTACATTAGCTAGCTTAACCTTTACTATCTCTCCTATTTTTATCTGTTTATTTGTCCTTTCACCGATGAGAGTTAGATGTTTTTCATCAAAATTATAGTAGTCGTCAGTCATATTTGAAATATGAACTAAACCTTCTATGGTGTTGTCTAATTCAACAAAAGCTCCAAAGCTTGTTACACTTGAAATTACTCCTTCAAATTCTTCTCCCACTTTGCTGGACATATATCTAGCAACGTTGTAATCCCAATCTTCTCTTTCTGCTTTTTCTGCATTTCTTTCTGTTTGAGAAGAATACTGTGCTATTTCTTCAAGCTTACTGTTTTGACTGTCTACATTTTTGTAATCAAGTCTATTATTTATAAAATCTTTTACTATGCTGTGAATTTGCAGGTCTGGATATCTCCTTATTGGAGAAGTAAAGTGACTGTAGTAGTCAGAAGCCAGTCCAAAGTGTCCGTCAGGATGATTTGAATACACAGCCTTTTTTAATGATCTCAGCATTAGGGTATTTATAACCGTCTCTTCTTTTTTTCCCTTTACTTTTTCTACTAACCTTTGTAACTCTTTTGGATGAATATTCTTTACACCTTTTAGAGTGTATCCAAAATTGTAAATGAATTTGTTAAATTCTTCTACTTTTTCTTCATCAGGTTCTTCATGGGTTCTGTAAATAAAAGGAACCTTAGACCAGTACATATTTTCAGCTATTGTTTCATTTGTTAGAATCATGAATTCTTCTATCATTCTGTTGGAAATTCTTCTTTCTGTTTTTCTTACTTCCTCTACTTCATTATCATCGTTCATGATAATTTTAGCTTCTTTAAATTCAAAATCTATACAGCCTCTATCATCTCTTTTTTGTTTTAAGATTTTAGCTAACTCTGCCATGATTTCCAAATCTTTAACTATGTTTTTATATCTTTTTATCAGTTCTTTATCGTGATTTTCCAGAATATTTGATACGTCTTCATAATTCATTCTTTCTTTACTTTTTATAATGCTTTCATGTATTTCATGGTTTATTACATTACCATTACGGTCAACAGTCATAACTGCTGAAAGTGTAAGTTTATCTTCATTAGGATTAAGACTACATACTCCGTTTGACAGCTCTTTTGGAAGCATAGGAATCACTCTATCTGCTAAGTAGGTACTTGTACCTCTTTCATATGCTTCTTTTCTTAGATTAGATTTTTTACCGACATAATGAGTAACGTCGGCTATATGCACACCTAATTCAAAGTTGTTGTCTTTCAACTTTTTAATATGTACCGCATCATCTAAATCTTTTGCATCTTTTCCGTCTATGGTTATTACATTGTAATCTCTGAAGTCTTTTCTTCTTTTAATTTCTTCATCTCTAATTTTCACATCTATATTTTTAGCTTCTTCTATAACATTTTCTGGAAAATCATATTTGATGTTGTTTCTTTTTAATGTAGCTTTAATATGAGTTTCATAATCCTTCATATCACCAATAATCTCCGACACATATCCTTCCGGATTTTTTCTGTCGTAAGACCATTTAGTAACTTTGACAACTACCTTTTCCCCATTGTTTGCTCCGTTAAAATTTTCCTTTGTAACGAAAATATCCTTTGATATTCTATCATCATCTGGAATTACAAAGGCAAAGTATTTATCTTTTTGGAATGTACCAATTATCTCTTCGTTTCCTCTTTTTATTATTCTTATAACCTTTCCTTCTTGTTTCTTTACATTTGTTGCATTTTTCATAGGTCTAAGAATAACCTTATCTCCATGGATTGCTCCGTTTAAATCCGACGGAGAAACAAAGATATCTTCCCAATTTTTATCTTCCGGTAGGAAAAATCCAAAACCTTTAGCACTACCCTGTATCTCTCCTACTAGAAGATTAAGTCTGTGGGGTAATGCATATCTACTGGTTCTTGTTTTTATAACCTTTCCTTCTTTTTCTAATTCATTAACAACCTTTGTTATTTCTGCTTTCATATCTTTAGAGGTGTCAATTTCCTGAATAATTTCTTCCATTAGCATTGGTTTATAAGCTTTCTTATCCATAAATGCTAATATTTTTTCTTTTAATCTCATTACTACTCCCTTTTCGCTCCAGTTGATGAAGCCATTTTATTTAATAAATCCACATCATATGTTTTTATTAAATCTGTATCTAATTTCTTTTTTGCTATATTTATTAATTCATCTATTAATTCTTTAAACTCTATTCCTGAAGGTTCCCACAAATAAAAGGATACGGACCCTGGAATCGTGTTGATTTCATTTACGTAAACATTTTCGCCTTCCAGCAAAAAGTCTACTCTAGCAGCACCACTTGCATTAATAGAAATAAATGATCTTTTAGCAAAGTCCATTATCTCATTTGTTATACTTTCAGGTATATCTGCCGGTATAACTCTCTTAGTATCACCTTTATTTTTAGAGTTGTTTACATATTTATCTTCGTATTTTAAAAATTCTTTCCATCCTATCGGTTCTTCACATTTAGAAATCTTTAGGTTTTTTTCATAGCCTAACACACCGCAGTTTATTTCTCTTGCATTTACCAGGCATTTTTCAACTATTATTTTTTTATCATAAGAAATTGCTACTTCTATTGATTCTTCCAGTTGTTTTTGATTAGTTGCTTTGGTTATGCCTATGCTGGAACCTAAATTTGATGGTTTGACAATCAGAGGATATCCAAGTTTTTCTGCTTCTTTAAGAACCTTGGCTCTATCTTCAATAAACTCACTTTTATAAAACCATCTGTAATCTACTAGTGGAAGTCCTTCATCTTTGAATACCTTTTTCATTATTATTTTATCCATCCCTAAAGCTGATGCTTTTACATCGCTAAAGGCATAAGGCACACCGATGTTTTCTAAAATACCCTGGAGTGTTCCGTCTTCAACTCCTGTACCGTGGGTAGCTGGGATTACTACATCTATTTCTATATCATCCTGCTTTTTACTAAACATGCCTTTTTTTTCTCTGCTTATAAGTGCCATTGTATTCTTTTTAGTACTCTTCCATGGTATTCTTTCTACTGTATAGGTAAATTCTTTCTTTTTGTACGTGTTGATATCTCTTAAGATTTCTCCTGTTAGCCATTTTCCATCTTTTGTTATATAAATTATATAGGGTTTGTATTTGCTTTTATCAATATTGTCAAATATTTGAAGTCCTGTAACTATTGATACTTCATGCTCTACACTTTCTCCTCCAATTATTATACCGATATTTTCCATACAATTCCTCCTTCATTTATTCGCTGTAGGTATCCGGCAAATCATTTTCAAATAAAACTACATCGTTAACTTTTACTATTTTACCGATTAAATCCTGAGCTTCTTCTAAGTTTTTTACAACGTGAATTTTTGATGTATCGTAATTTTTACTCTCAAGTCCATCATATATAGGCTGGGTTTGGCTTTTTCCTACAAGTATTACTGTATCGCAAACCTGGGCTATTTTTTCACCGAATTTGAAATTTTCATCATCCTGTAATTTTCCTAATTCCACCATACCCGGTGTAACTATTATTTTATTGCCTTTTGTAAAGTCTCTTAATACTTCTAAAGCCGCTTCTGCACCTTTAGGGTTTGAGTTGAAGGCATCGTCTATAACATAAACTCCCGTTCCCGGATCTATAAGCTGCAATCTATGTTCTACAGGTTCTATTCTTTCAATACCGCTGGATATCTGTACAAGGGTCATGTCCATAGCATAAGCTGCAGCAACACCTGCTAAAATATTTAGTATGTTGTGTTTACCCAAGAGTTTAGTTCTACACTGAACAGTACCTTTTTCTTTGATATGCAGAGTAAAAGTTGAACCTTTAGGTGTAGTTTGTATATCTTCTGCATATATATCTACATCTTTTTTGGATTCTATTCCGTAAAGTATTTTATTCCTGTAGGTTTTATCTGCTAATTTTCTTACATGTTCATTATCGTAGTTAAATATAGCGGTACCATCTGCAGGTAGTTCTTTTATCAATTCATATTTTGTTTTCATAATATTATCTATTGATTTAAAAGTTTTTAAATGACTGGGACCTATTGAAGTTATTATTCCTATCTTAGGATTTACAAGCTTTGCAACTTCCTTGATTTCTCCTAATTTTTCGGCTCCAAGTTCAGCTACAAAAACTCTATACTCTTCACTAAGTTCCTGATTAATAAATTTACTAATACCCATAGGTGTATTGTAGCTGTCCGGTGTATTAGTTGTTTTATATTTTTGGGCTAATATTTTAGAAGTTATAAATTTTGTACTTGTTTTACCGTAACTCCCTGTAATACCTATTGTAGTTAAATCTTCAATATTTCTTACTTTGTCGTAGGCTTTTTTATAAAATTTTAGATTTATAGATTTTTCTACAGGTGTAACTATCCAGTTCCCTATTATTAAATAATAACTTGAAAAATATATTGATAAACTAAGTATAAAAATAGATATAGGAATATAGTAACTGGAACCTACAATTAACTTAACAACTAAAATCACCAATAACAAGTCTATTACAGCCGCTGCTATTGTTCCTAAAAAAAGTCTTTTCGCTCTTTTTGTAAAAACTAAGGGCTTTTTATTTTCTACTTTAGTGTATTCTAAAGAATATATATTTCCTGCAACCCATATACCTATATATATAAATATGTTGTATGGATAAATTATATATATTGTTGTAATAAAAGCTGTTAAAGCTACTAAATATCCAGTCTTTTTTGTTCTTGTTTTGTTTTTATTGCTACTTATCCAATTTTGATATTTTTCATTATCATACATTTCCAACTGCATCATATGTAAATAGTATTTCAATCTAAAAAATAAATTAAAACCCCACATTATGATACCAATCATTAGTCCATATATCATATAATCACTCCTTGTTTAACTTCCTACTACGATAATTCATCTTTGAAAAAATATTTTACGGCTGCTTTAAATTTAACTATATCGTCTATGTAGGAATAATGTGTACCATTTTCTATTATCACCAGACCGCTGTCTTTTATTTTTTCTTCCATTATTTTACCCATATATAATGGAGTATCTTCATCATTTTCTCCCCATACTAATAAAGTAGGAGTTTTGATTTTTTCCAGTAATGGTTCTAAATTATCGTTTACAACCTTTACCATAGTCTGTCTCATTACTCCTTCCGCCTGGCTATAATCAGTTGAACCAAATTTTTTGTAAAATTTTTCTAAGTTATCTTCATTATTTTTATTCAGTAACATATATAACTTTTTAAGAGCTTTAAACCAATATATTTTAATATAATATTTAAAAGTTCTTTTGGGTATAATTCCAGCACTGTTAACTAATACTAATTTGTTTACAATGTCAGAATGTTGTGCTGCTAGTATTATACCTATTCTTCCACCATGAGAATGTCCGATTATATTTGCTTCCTCTATACCAATTTCTCTTATAAATTTATAAATTATATCACTGTATTCATAGCTATTTATGGCTTCTATAGGTTTATCACTCTCACCAAAGCCCGGTAGATCTATTGAGGTAACTCTGGCAAAATTCCTGAAATAAAGGAATATTGGGTTCATAGTTTCTATGCTTCCTCCCCAACCGTGAAGTAAGATTATATCATAGCCTTTCCCTTCCTGTATATAATTTATATTAATTCCATCTATGTTTAGTTTCATTTTTTCTCCGTTTTGTTTTATATTTAACCTACTAAATTATATCAAATAAATTGATTTATTAAAAGAAAAAACACATGAATGAGTCATGTGCTGGTTAATTCACATATTTAGTTAATAAAGCACCGGCAAAGCCAGTGCTTTAATATCTTATTTAAAAAGTATTCCTCCGTATAGTGCAATCAAAGGTCCAAATACTAATGATACTATTGTCATTAACTTTATTAATATATTTATTGATGGTCCTGAAGTATCTTTAAATGGATCTCCTACAGTATCTCCAACTACAGCTGCTTTATGAGCATCGCTTCCTTTTCCACCGTAATTTCCTTCTTCGATGAATTTCTTAGCATTATCCCATGCACCACCTGCATTTGCCATCATTATTGCCATCAAAACTCCTGATACCAAAGCTCCTGCTAATAATCCGCCTAGAGCTTCTTTACCGAGAAGTAGTCCTACTACTAAAGGTACTACTACTGCAAGTAATCCAGGTACTATCATTTCTTTAAGAGCTGCTGCTGTACTTATGTCTACACATTTTTTGTATTCAGGTACTGCTGTACCTTCCATAATTCCAGGTATCTCTCTAAATTGTCTTCTTACTTCTTCTATCATTGAGAATGCTGCTTTACCAACAGCGTTCATTGTAATAGATGAGAATAAGAAAGGTAACATTCCACCTAATAACAGTCCAGCTATAACCACAGGCTCAGTTAAGTTTATAACTGATATTTCTACAACTTGAGTATAAGATGCAAATAATGCTAATGCTGTAAGAGCTGCTGATCCTATTGCAAATCCTTTTCCTACTGCTGCTGTTGTATTTCCAACAGAGTCAAGTTTGTCAGTGATTTCTCTAACTTCTTCCGGTAGATCACACATTTCTGCGATTCCTCCGGCATTGTCAGCTATCGGTCCGTAAGCATCAACTGCAACTGTCATTCCAGCTGTAGAAAGCATTCCTACTGCTGCAAGAGCTATACCGTAAAGTCCCATTGCCGGGTCTGCAGTTCCACCTGATAGGTAAAAGGCTACTAGTATACCTACTGATAATACTATTAATGGTAATGCTGTTGAACCCATACCAACACCCAAGCCGCTTATAATGTTTGTTGCAGCTCCCGTGTTTGATTGGTCTGCTATTTTTTGAACTGGTGCATATTCTGCAGATGTATAGTATTCTGTTAGTTTACCAATTGCAAGACCAACAACAAGACCTGTTACTATTGCAATAAATGGTTTTGTGCTATTTAAAACAACGTTACTTAGAATATATGCTGCTATTACTATTAATACTGAACTTACATAAGTTCCAGAATCTAAAGATTTTTGAGGGTCTTTGCCTTCTTTTCCTCTAACAAATAGCGTTCCTATAATTGAAGCTACAATACCTGCTGCTGCTAATAACAGTGGAAATAAAGCTCCATCTGCTCCATATACTAAACTACCCAATGTAATTGCAGAAATAATTGAACCTACATACGATTCGAATAAGTCCGCTCCCATTCCTGCTACATCACCAACGTTATCTCCAACATTATCAGCTATTACTGCTGGGTTTCTTGGATCATCTTCCGGTATTCCTGCTTCTACTTTTCCAACTAAATCTGCTCCAACGTCGGCAGCCTTTGTATAGATACCACCACCAACACGTCCAAATAATGCTATTGATGAAGCACCCAGTGCAAATCCAGTTACTATACTTGGATCTCTAAAAATTATATATAAACTTCCTACTCCAAGTAATCCTAATCCTACAACTGCCATCCCCATTACTGCTCCACCTGAGAATGCTATGGAAAGTGCTTTGTTCATTCCAGATTCTTTTGCTGCATTCGCTGTCCTAACATTTGCTTGAGTTGCTACTATCATTCCTAAAAAACCAGCTAATGCTGAAAAAACTGCTCCTATTAAGAATGAAATAGCAGTTGGCCAGTTTAAACCAAATCCTATAATAAAAAATAATACCGCGGCGAATACTGCTAAAGATTTGTATTCACGACTTAAGAAAGCCATAGCACCTTCTTGAATATAGGTGGATATTTCTTCCATCCTTTTGTTGCCAATGCTTTCCTTTTTGATTGCTACTGCTTTTATATAAACATATATTAAAGCAACTACACCTAAAATAGGTGCTAGATAAATACTCATTAAGTTACCCTCCTACTGTGTAATATTTACTGTTTATTGTAATGCTGCTAGGGCTAATGCCATAACAATAAAAAACACTGCTGAAGCTGTTGTAAGCTTTTCAAGCAGGCCTTCATAACTTCTTCCTTTATTTTTACCCCAAAGAGACTCTGCGCCTCCTGCTATATCACCTGATAATCCTGCAGATTTACCTGATTGTAAAAGTATGCTCGCTATCAAAATTAAACTTGATATAATTAGGAGTGCTTGTGCAACTAGTTCCATTACTACACCTCCTTTTTAAATTAACAAATGTATTTTAACATAGTGAAAATTTAAATTCAACATTTAAATTCCACATTTAAATTTTATTTCTTTTCTATTATAATACAAAACTGAAAATTTAACAATTATTGATGATAAGCAGGTTTAAAAATGACAAAGCGTAGATTTTTCTATGCTTTGTCATTTAAGTTTTTAGAGTCTAAGACCACCGTTGATGGATAAAGTGTGTCCTGTAACAAATGATGATTCATCACTGGCTAAAAATAGTACGCCATTTGCTATTTCCTGGGGTTGTGCCAGTCTTTTTAGCATGGTTTTTTCTCTTATTGGATCTAATACCTTATCGGGAACTGTTTTCATCATATCCGTCATAGTATATCCAGGAGCTACTGTGTTACATCTTACCTTTGCTCCCTTTCTTGAGAATTCTTTTGCCCAGGTTTTTGCTAAAGATATTACTGCTCCCTTTGTTGCTGCATAGTTTGCCTGTCCAATATTTCCATACTCTCCTACTACACTTGATATATTTATTATTGATCCCTCTCCCTGGTCCATCATTACAGGACCTATGAATTGTCCCATGTTAAATGTTCCTTTAAGATTGATGTCTATAACAATGTCCCACATTTTTTCTGTCATTTTTTGTGTAAGGGCATCTTTTGTGATTCCTGCATTGTTTACAAGTATATCTATTTTACCGTATTTTTCTTTTACATATTCAACAAATTTTCCAACTTCTTCTCTATCTGTTACACTTCCTTGATAACCTTCTACATTTTCATTTTTATAAGATATTTCTTCTAAGTCGTAGCTTATTACCTTTGCCCCTTCTCTTGAAAAGGTTTCACAAATACATTTTCCAATACCGCTGCTTCCTCCTGTTACTACTGCTACCTTTCCTTCTAATCTAGTCATGTTTTCCCTCATTTCTATTGATTTTCTCCCCATACTATTGTTGTAGCCGCCCAGGTATAACCAGTACCAGCTCCAAGCATAACTGCTACATCACCGTCTTTTAGTCTACCGCTTTTATGCCCTTCTACTAATGATATAAAGGCATCTGCAGATTGACAGTGACCGTAGTCTTTGAGTATAAAGGAATTTTCTTCATTAAGATCATATTCTTGAAGTATACCATCTAACATGGATTTTTTCATAAAAATAGGTGCTATATAATCAACTTCCATTTTATTATATCCGCTTTTTTCTAAGGATTTATCTATTACACCTAAGAAGTTTTTCAATGAAATAGGGTCTAATTTTTCTTTCATGCTTTCCGGATCTTTTACATCCAGCATTATTTCATTGCATAGTTTTGAGCCATTCTTATTGAAACTTATATTGCCTACCTGATAACATGCTACATCTTCAGCAAATCTACCGTCAGTTATCATGTAGGTTTCTTTAATTATGTTTTTATTAATACCCTTTTTCAAAAGTACTGCAGCTGCTCCATCACCAAAATTAAACATAAATCTTGATCTTGTGTTTTTTAAATTTATTAAATCAGTTTCTTTTGATGAAGATACTAAAAGCACGTTATTTATTTCATTGTCTTCCTTCATCATGCTTTTTAAAATTTTTAAAGAGTAAACTCCCGCGGAACAAAGAGAGTGAATTTCAAATGCATTTGCATTAACTGCTCCTATTTCTTCCTGTACCCTTGCTGCTAGATTAAAGAGGTAGTAATCTTTATATTCACTACCACAGTATACCACTAAATCCAGCTTTTGGGGATCAAAGTCACCTAAAGCTTTTTTAGCAGCTTTTACAGCCATATCAGACACACTTTCATCTTCTAAAGCCTTATGTCTTTGTCTTATACCAAATTTATTTAAAATGACATCTTCAGGTATATCTGATTCTCTACCTATATATTTGTAGTCCTGGATAGTTTCAGGCACGTAAATACCTATGTTTTCTATCCCTATATTTATGTCCTTCATTTTCTCACCCACTATTAATTATTATCGCTGCTACCATATAATTCAGATACTTTATTTCTTACTATTTTACCTACGTTGTTTTTTGGTAGATCTTCAACTATTTTGTAATACTTCGGAACTTTATACTTTGCTAAATTATCTAATAAATATTTTTTTAATTTATCGGTATCAATTTTTTTATTTTTCTTTTGGGATATTACAGCTTTTCCTACTTCTCCCCACTTGTCGTCTTTTACACCTATAACGATTACTTCATTTACTCCTTCAAAATCATATATAACTTTTTCTACTTCCGGAGGAAATACATTTTCTCCACCACTTATATACATATTTTTCTTTCTTCCTACAATATAGTAAAATCCATCTTCATCTTTTTGAGCCATATCTCCGGTATAAACCCATCCATCTCTCAGAGTTTTTTTAGTTTCCTCATCATTATCCCAGTATCCTGAAAATATCTGAGGTCCACTCCATATTAATTCTCCCGGCGTTCCATCTTCTACTTCTTTGCCACTATCGTCTACTATTCTTGCTTGAGTGAAGTACATAGGTTTACCAACGGATGCAAATTTCTCTCTCATTTCATCATAATTCATAAATTCAGCAGGAGCAGTAAGGTTGTTAGGTCCTGCTTCTGTCATACCGTATCCCAGTACAAAAGGAATATCTCTTTGCCAGAATTTTTCCATTATATTTATAGGTGTAGGTGCTGCTCCAGCCATTACCCATTTTACTGATGAAAAATCTGTACCATCAAACTTATCGGAATTTATCATCATTCTAAATATTGTAGCTGCTCCAAATACAAAGGTTGGCTTCTCATCGTTTATAGTTTGTAAAGATTCATCAGGGTCAAACTGTTTGTTTATCAAAATTCTTCCACCAGCATGAAGAATCGGTAAAGTCAACAGATTCCATCCACCTGTATGGAAAAGAGGTAGCAGTATATGTGCACTATCCGTATGGGATATTCCCCAAGTTAAAACTTCATTCATAGAGTTGAATAACATTGCTCTATGGGATAGTTTTGCCCCTTTTGGTAATCCTGTAGTACCTCCGGTATGTATTATCATATGAGTATCTTCAAAATCTAAATCTTCATAAGTTAGAAAATTTTTATTTTTAGAATCCATTATTTCACTGTAGTTTAAATACTCATCCATATCATCAAAGGAAATAATTTTTTCTAGACTTGTTTCTTTTTTTATGTTTTCTACACTTTCTAAAAATATATCTTCAAAGAAAAGCACCTTAGGTTTTTCTTTATTTATAAGTTTTATCAATTCAGCTTCTGACAGTCTTGCATTATATGGAACAAAAATAGTGCCTGTCTTACCAGTAGCATAATATAAGTCTAAAAGTTCTACTCTATTTCTAGAAATAGTTGCAATTCTATCTCCTTTACTTAGATTTAGCTTATCTTTTAAATAATTACCTAATATATTTGCTCTTTCTTCCAAATCTTGATATGTATAATGCTGCTTATTATCCAAGTCGTAAACTGCTTCTTTATCCGGTGTGATTCTTGCTCTGAAATATGAATAGTTGCCTACCCAGCCATTATTAAACATCTCTATACCTCCTATTTATTGATCTTTTTTAGTAAAAATTCTATGTTTTCAGATAGGTGGTTTAGTATGTTTTTTCCTTCTTCATCTTCGTTAGCATCAACAGCTCCACCTTTTCCTGCTACTCCTACATTCCAGTAGTTAGATCCCGGAACTATACAGTCGTTAACAGTCGCCCACAAAAGAATCTGAGCAAAGGTGAAGTTTTGACCAGCTCTTCTAGCAACAGTTACCGGTGCAACTAATTTACCTGAAAAAGCAGTTCCCTTCCATTCGTAAGAATCAGACTTATCTTTCATATCATTTACGTACCATCTTCCGGAAAATCCAGCTCTGTCAAGTACAGCCTTTAATCTAGGTGTCATTGATGAATGATATGAAGGAGAACCCAGAATAAATCCGTCTGATTCTACCATTTTTTCGAATATTTCAGGAAAGTCATCTCCTTTTATTGTGCATTTTTTTGCTTCAACACATTCATAACAACCACGACACTGATCAATTTTACAATCTGCTAAATTAATCTGCTCTGTTTCTATGCCCTTTTCTTCAAGTTTCTCTAAAGCGTATTTTACTAAAAATCCAGTATTTCCTTCTCTTCTTGGACTTCCGTTTAATCCTAATATTTTCATTGTTCTACCTCCTAATTTACGTTAATAGTGAAGAGGGTATTTAACCCCTCTTCACCAATATATTACAGGTCTAAAACTAATTCAACTTTTTCATCACTTATATCTTCTTCAGTAAAGAGTGATACAAATACTGTAGCTAAAATTGAAATTGTAATTACATTTACGTACCATGGCAATGCTCCCGGCCATGACATACCTAGTAAGGATGCTACATTTAGTACTAATGATAATCCAAGTCCAGCTATTACACCTTTTGAATTTGCTCTCTTCCAAAGTAGTCCTATTATAAATACTGGGAATGTACCGGACATTAGAGTTCCCCATCCAAAGGTACCTAATATAGCAACCATTTCAGCACTTGTAAGTGAAAATAGTATAGATAAAATACCTATAGCAAATATTGTAATTTTTGCTACCTGCATCTGCTTTTCTTCGGTTTTAAAATCTTTTCCAAAAGCACTCGGTAAGTCTCTTGCTATTATATTTCCTGATAATGTTAAAAACATACTTGCTGAAGACATTGCTGCTGCTAATACTGCTGCATATACAAACAGCTGAGCATATAATCCTAGATAGTCCGCGTAAGCAAATATTGCATTATCCGCTACTGCTAGAGGTGCAATTTCTCCGCTTCCTACTAAGTATAAAGCTCCGTATGCTACAACTAATGCAAAGAATCCAACTATCATATGAGCTAATCCTGCATATAGTCCCAACTTAGGCATATCCTTAGGGTCTTTCAAAGCATACATTCTTGTAAGTACCTGAGGCTGACCTACTGTACCTAAAATTGGAATTATAACCCAAGCCATGGCTGTTGATCTAGGTAAAATTCCCCATGCATCTAAAAATCCAGGACCGAAAGTTTTACTCACATCTCCTGAAGTTACAGTACCTGCATTTGCAACTACTTCCAATACATTTTCAAATCCGCCTGTGATAATAAAGAATGAAGCTATTATTATGATCCCTGCTACAACCATTACAAAACCCTGGAAAGCCTGTGTCATTAAGCCACCTACTTCACCACTTATAGCTGTATAAACAGTTAAAATTCCAAATATAATTAATCCTGTAACTATTGGACTCCAACCTAATAGATTATTAAATAATTCTGATCCTGCTTTTATTTGTGCCGCTAAATATGCTATACATCCTAAAAAGATTATGATAGACATTAATCCTTTTATAAGTTTATTGTTATTAAACCTTAAATCAGAAATATCTCCTAAACTAGCAACTTCCCCTATTTCAGACATAGCTCTTACTTTTTTACCTAATATTATATATGCCATAGCAAAAGCTGCTGATGAAAGCATCCAAAAGTTCATAGCATTACCGGTTGAATAAAGTATCCCCGGTACCCCAACTAGTGCAAAGGCACTGGCTACTGCTGCCGTAGAGGATAAACCTACTGCTAAAGGTCCAAATAATCCTGTACTTCCAAAATATTCCTTTGCTGATTTTACTTTTCTCTTCGCCCATAATCCTATGAGTAGAGAAACAATCAACATTCCAAATGAAAATCCTATAATTGCAAATTTTACTCCTGCACTCATGATTGCTGACCTCCTTTTTGTCTTTGATCGATTTCCTGTACTTTTCCTTTAAACTCTTCCCAATCTTTTTCTGATAACCATTCGTCTTTTAATGCTACAAAACCTAATGTTAATGTTAATACTCCACCAATCCAATATAGAATTATAGTCCAGCTAAATGAGGGATGAAATCCTAAAATAGTGAAAGTCGGCATCATTCCTTCAAACATCGCTGAGTGCTTGTCGGATAAATAAAAACTAATTGCCCAAATAATTGCCCATGGTAGTAAAGGATAAATAATAAACTTTTTTGATACTTTGTTTTTTATAGAAACTCCTAATACCATGTGAAGAAGCATTAAAATTACTCCTAAGTACAGTCCCGGCATGTACATTCCATACCAGCCTAATACTGTGATAGCTGCCCATAATAGTGCGATTGTAATTATTATCGGCGTTCTTAAACCTTGAATATCCATGAAATACCTCCCAAAAGTAGTTTTATGAAATATGAATCATATTTCATATTGATATTAAAAAAATATTTCTTTATATATAAAATATCATCGTGAAAACGTTTTGTCAACCCTTTTTATGAAATATGAGTCATGTTTCATATTTCTTGATTATTTTCTCATATTCTGATATTATTTATAATCATATTAAAAAAGGAGAAGCCAATGTATTTAGCTAATGAACCTAAAACCAGTAGAGGTTATGAAACCCTGGAAAAAATTTGCGATTCTGCTGAAAAGCTTTTCAGCGAAAAAGGTTACTACAATACAAGTATTACAGATATAACTTCACAAGCTAATATTGCTCCTGGAACTTTTTATATATATTTTAACGACAAAAAAAGTGTCTTTCAGTATCTTATTCACGACTTAGGTCATGAATTAAGAAAGAAAATTAAAAGTGAAACTGTAAATTGTAAAAGCAGATATGAAGAAGAACATAAAGGTATGAAAACATTCTTTAAATTTGTTAGTGAGCATATCGGCTTATATAAAATTATCTGGGAAGCTCAATTTGTAGATATAGATATTTTCAAAGATTACTACGAATCTTTCTCCCAAAGATATATTCATAATATTGAAGCGGCTCAAGAAAATGGAGAAATGAAAAACTTGGATCCTAAAGCTATCTCCTACTGCTTAATGGGAATATCTAATTTTATAGGATTAAAATGGATTATATTTGAAGGTAAAGAAGTTCCGGATGAGGTAATAGATCAAATTATGCAGTTTATTAAAAGCGGTATATTTATAGAAAAAAAAGATTAAGCCGAGGCTTAATCTTTTCATCTTTTTATTACTTTAAGTTGTAAAAAACATCTTTACCTTTATACTGTCCTGTTGTACCAAGGATATCTTCCAATCTTAGTAGCTGGTTGTATTTAGCTACCCTATCAGATCTAGCAGGTGCTCCTGTTTTTATCTGTCCTGCATTTGTAGCAATAACTAAATCAGCTATAGTATCGTCTGCTGTTTCTCCTGATCTGTGGGATACAACAGCTGTATATCCTGCTGTTTTTGCCATTTCAATAGCATCTAAAGTTTCTGTAATCGTACCGATTTGATTAAGTTTAATAAGAATTGAGTTTCCAATACCCTCTTCTATACCTTTTTTTAATCTCTCTACATTAGTTACAAAAAGGTCATCTCCCATCAGCTGAATTTTGCTACCTAATCTTTCAGTAATCAACTTCCAACCTTCCCAGTCATCTTCATCCAAACCGTCTTCAAGAGATATAATTGGATATTTTTCAACTAAATCTTCATAAAAATCTATTAATTCTTCTACAGTAAATTCTTTACCTTCACCGGTAAATTTATATTTTTTACTTTCTTTATCATACATTTCTGAAGCTGCAGCATCTAAAGCAAGAACTACATCTACACCGGGTTTATATCCGGCTTTTTCAATTGCAATCATAATAGTTTTTAAAGCTTCTTCGTTTGAAGATAAATTAGGTGCAAATCCACCTTCATCTCCAACTCCTGTACCTAATCCTTTTTCCTGTAATACCTTTTTTAAATTATGATATATTTCTGCTCCCATTTTTAGAGCTTCTTTAAAAGATTTTGCTCCTACAGGCATTACCATGAATTCCTGTATATCTACATTATTGTCAGCATGTTCTCCACCGTTTAGTATATTCATCATAGGTACAGGTAGTGTCTTAGCATTTACTCCACCTAAATACTGAAATAAAGGTAGTCCCAACGTATCAGCTGCTGCTTTTGCACATGCCATAGACACCCCTAATATAGCATTTGCCCCTAGTTTCCCTTTGTTTTTAGTACCGTCTAATTCTATCATTAGCTGGTCTATCATTACCTGATTTGTTGAATCTACTCCAAATAATTCTGGTGCTAATATTTCGTTTACATTGGCTACCGCATTTTCAACACCTTTGCCTAAATATCTATCTTTATCCCCATCTCTTAATTCTACAGCTTCAAATTCTCCCGTTGAAGCTCCTGATGGAACGGCAGCTCTTCCATAACCTCCACTTTCAGTCCAAACTTCTACTTCAACTGTAGGATTTCCTCTTGAATCTAAAATCTCTCTTGCATAAATATCTGATATTATAGTCATATTTTTCCTCCTTTTATTTTATCAATGATTCTCCTGTCATTTCTTTCGGTTTATCGATTTTCATCAAGTCCAGTATTGTCGGAACTATATCCGCTAATCTACCTTCTCTTAAAGTGTATTTTTTATCACTTATTAAAATACAGGGTACTTTATTAGTGGAATGAGCTGTCATTACCTCTCCTTCCAGCAGCATTTCTTCTGCATTACCGTGATCTGCTGTTACAAGCATATTGTGCTTATGTTTTTCTACGTAATCTGCTACTTTTCCCAGACATTCATCTACAGATTCTACTGCTTTCACTGCTGCATTTATATCTCCAGTGTGTCCCACCATATCCGGGTTTGCAAAATTAATTATCACAAAATCTAAATAATCTTTTTCCAGTTCTTCAAGTAGTTTATCCTTAACCTTGTAGGCACTCATCTCCGGTTGCAAGTCGTAAGTTGCCACTTTGGGAGAAGGTACAAGTACTCTCTCTTCTCCTTCGTAAGGCACTTCAATACCACCGTTAAAAAAGAATGTTACGTGAGCGTACTTTTCTGTTTCAGCTATACGCAGCTGTTTTTTCCCTAATTTGCTTAGATATTCTCCAAAGGTATTTATTAGTTCCTGAGGTTCAAATGCTATATCAATATTTTTAATAGTTTTATCATACTGGGTCATGGTAACATAAGTTAGATCTAATTTTTTTCTATCAAATTTATCAAAATCATCATCAACAAAAGCTCTAGTTATCTGTCTTGCTCTATCCGGTCTGAAATTATAAAATATTACACTATCTTTATCCTCTACTAAACATTCTTTACTCACAACAACAGGTTTTATAAATTCATCCGTCACTTCATTTTCATATGCTTTTTTCACTGCATCTACTGGATCTGAATTTTCTTCTCCTATTCCCCGAGTCATAGCATCATAAGCTTTTTTTGTTCTTTCGTATCTGTTATCCCTGTCCATGGCATAATATCTTCCTGATATTGTAGCAATTTGACCTAGTCCTATTTCATTGATTTTCTCCTGCAAGTCCCTAATAAAATCTATTCCGCTGGTTGGGGATACATCTCTTCCATCTGTAAAACAGTGAATGCATATATTTTTAACACCTTTCTTCTTTGCTGTATTAATTAAAGAATATAGATGTCCGTTGAAGCTGTGCACTCCACCATCTGATAGTAAACCGAAAAAATGAAGTTTACTGTTATTTTCTTTTGAATTATCAAAAGCTTTATTAATTTTTTCGTTTTCTTCTATACTACCGTCTTTTATAGCTTTCGTTATTCTGGTGAATTCTTGGTAGACTATTCTACCACTTCCAATATTCATATGTCCCACTTCGGAATTTCCCATCTGTCCTTCTGGAAGTCCTACATCAAGTCCGCTGGTTCTTATTTGAGTGTTGGGGTATTTTTTTATTAATCTATCAAAATTAGGAGTGTTTGCTTTTAACACTGCATTTCCTTCATAATCTCTTCCAATTCCCCAACCATCAAGTATCATCAATATTGAAGTTTTTTTATTCATATATATCTCCTAAAAATCTATTATTTTATTAAAGTCTTCACTTTTCAAACTTGCTCCACCAACTAAAGCTCCATCTATGTCCGACTTGTTCATGAGTTCTTTAATATTGTGAGGCTTTACACTTCCGCCGTACTGTATTCTTATAGCTTCAGCTGTTTCTTCATTATATAATTCTTTTAAAATACTTCTTATGTATTTAATCATATCATTGGCATCATCGCTGGAAGCAGTTTTACCCGTACCTATTGCCCAAATTGGTTCATATGCTATAGTTAAATCAGAAGCTTTTTTTACCTCTATGCCTTCCAAATCCGTGAGGATTTGATTTTTAACTTTGTCCTTTTCTTTCCCGGATTCTCTTTCTTCTAATGTTTCTCCTACACATAGTATAGGCTTTAAGTTATGCTCTATGGCTTTTTTAACTTTTTTGTTTATAATTTCATCATTTTCATTAAATATTTGTCTTCTCTCTGAATGTCCTAAAATTACGTATTCTATATCCATCTCTTTAAGCATAAGGGGAGATATTTCTCCTGTA
This sequence comes from Bacillota bacterium, assembly GCA_033549325.1. Classification (GTDB taxonomy): domain Bacteria; phylum Bacillota; class Clostridia; order Tissierellales; family Dethiosulfatibacteraceae; genus UBA8670. Next base: position 23,175 of record JAWSUU010000010.1, read on the forward strand.
TACGCACCTTCCTCTTCGTAACTCATATTTTGAGCTCCAAGAAGAATTTTTCTATCTTTAAGCTCTTTATTTAATAAGTATAAAGAAGTGTAGGGCGGACAAACAAGTACATCTACATCAATATATAGATTTTCTCGTAAAAAATCATCAATTTCCTTTGCTAATTTTATAGATTCTTCAGGAGTTTTGTGCATTTTCCAATTTCCTGCTATAAATGGTGTTCTCATTTTTTCCTCCTTAAATTTTATTTATTATCTATTACTTCTATCCCGGGTAGTTTTTTACCTTCCATAAATTCTAATGAAGCACCTCCACCTGTAGATATATGGGTCATAGATTTTTCTAATCCCGCTTTTTTTACAGCTGCAGCACTATCACCACCGCCTATTATAGATAATATATCATTTTCAGCTAGCACCTGACATATTTTATTAGTTCCTTCTGCAAAATTATCAAATTCAAATACTCCCATAGGTCCGTTCCAAATTACAGTTTTAGCATCTTTTATTAAATTCGAAAAAAGTTCTATTGATTTTTCTCCAATATCCAAACCCATGTAATCTGAAGGAATATTTTCAAAGCTAACTGTTTTCCATTCTGAGTCGTTACTAAATTCTTCTGCTACCTTGTAGTCAACAGGTAGAACCAGATCTACTCCTTTATCGTCAGCTTTTTTCATAAGGCTTCTTGCTAAGTCTATTTTGTCTTTTTCTAATATAGACTTTCCTACTTCATATCCCTGAGCAGCTACAAAGGTAAAAGCCATTCCCCCTCCGATGATTATTTTATCAGCTATATTTAATAAATTATCTATTACGTTTATCTTGTCAGATACCTTTGCACCTCCTAATATAGCTATAAAAGGTTTTTCTGGGTTTTCTAATACTCCACCTATTTTTTCAATTTCTTTTTCTACCAGAAATCCAACTGCATTAGGTAGTATTTTTGCAACTCCTACGTTTGAAGCATGAGCTCTATGAGATGTACCAAAAGCATCATTTATAAATAAGTCTCCAAGTTTTGATAACTCTTTTGCAAAATTCTCATCGTTTTCTTTTTCTTCTTTCCTAAATCTTGTATTTTGAAGGAGAAGTATTTTATCATAGTCTTTATTTGATAATTTTATGACATCTTCATTTACAACATCGTCGTAATCCCCAAAAACAACCTCAGTGCCAAGAATTTCTTCCAATCTTTTAGCAACGGGTTTTAAACTTAATTTCTTGTTGGGAAGTCCCTTTGGTCTACCTAAATGAGACATGAGTATTGCTTTACCACCATTTTTCAAAATATACTCAATAGTGGGTACTGCAGTTGTAATACGGTTGTCATCTGTGATTTCCCCCTCATCATTTAAAGGAACGTTGAAGTCACATCTTACTAAAACTCTTTTGTTTTTAATATCTAAATCTTTTATAGTTTTTTTCATGATATCCCTCCAATTATCTTATAATCTAATATTATTACATTATCAAAATAAAATAAAGTGCCTTACAGCACTTTATTTGTTTTTATTATAATTTACTCATATGTCTTGCTGTTCTTACCAACTGTGCAGTGTATGACATCTCGTTATCGTACCAGCTTACTACTTTTACCATTTGTTTACCGTCAACTTCCATTACTCTTGTAAGTTGAGAATCAAATAAACTACCGTAGGTTATTCCTATTGTATCGCTAGATACTATTGGGGCTTCTGTGTATCCTAAAGTTGCATTTGAAGCTTCTTTCATTGCTTTATTGATTTCTTCTACAGATGTTTTTTCTTCCAATTCAACTACTAAATCAACAACTGATCCTGCTGCCGTAGGAACACGCATTGCCATTCCATCTAGCTTTCCATTTAAGTGAGGCATTACTTTACCAACTGCTGCCGCTGCTCCAGTAGATGTAGGTATTATGTTTACTGCTGCTGCTCTACCTCTTCTTGATTTAATTCCTTTGTTATGAGGACTATCTAAAGTTGGTTGATCATTTGTATAAGCATGTATTGTGGTCATAAGTCCTTTTACTATTTTAAAGTTATCATCCAGCACTTTCGCTACAGGTGCTAAACAGTTGGTGGTGCAAGATGCAGCAGAAACTACTTTCTCACTACCATCTAGTACGTCGTGATTAACATTGTAAACAACTGTTTTCATTTCGCCTTTTCCAGGTGCTGATAGCAATACTTTCTTAGCTCCTGCTTTTATATGTCTTTCAGCTTCTTCTCTTTTAGTAAATACTCCCGTACATTCAAATACTACGTCAACCTCAAGTTCTCCCCAAGGTAGGTCTTCTGGGTTTCTTTCTGCGAAAACAGGAATTTCTCTACCATCAATAATAAGCTTTTGTTCTTCTCCCATTTTGAAGTCTACACTGTCTTTTTTGTATCCTCCCTGGGATGAATCGTACTTAAGTAGATATGCTAAGGTTTCTGCATCTGTTAAATCATTTATTGCCACTATATCAAAGTCGTTATCATCAAACATTAGTCTAAATGCTAATCTCCCAATTCTTCCAAATCCATTAATTGCTATTTTTGTTTTCATTATTATCTTCCTTTCTATTTTTGTTTTAATATTTCTTTTGCTGTTACTTCATCTGTCACTAGTATATAGTTTTTATAATATTTAGAAAAAGCATAAATTGCTTTTGCTTTCTTTGTGCCTGCTGCTGCACATACAGCATTTTCTATTTTGTTCAGGTCATCCAGTGCAATACCTACTGAAGTAGAGTGCATGATTGGTTCTCCATTATCATCAAAGTAAAATCCTAATGCCTCGGCACATGCATTTTTTATTTTTAATTCGTCTCTTGTCACTTCCGGAAGCTTTCTTCTTAATGCCATATCTTCAGATCTTCCAAGTCCAAATAACAATAGATTTACTTTTTTTAAATCGTTTAAAATATCCTTTATCTGGGGATTTGTTTTTAGTGCTTCTAATATATCTGGTCTTATATTGTCCGGTACATGTAAGAGTTTATATTTCGCTCCTAATTTTTTTGCTAACTTTGAAGCTATGGAATTAGCTTGTATATCCATACTCTCCCCTAAACCACCTCTTCCTGGAAGTACCAGTAGATTATCAGGATATTTCTTTTTTTCCATCTGATCTGCTACCACAGCCATAGTAGTACCACCCATTATAGCAATTTTCATATCTTCTTTAATTAATCTTTCAGCTACTTTAGCGGTTTTTTTACCCAAATCTTTGAAAACCATATTGTTATTTGAAGAATCTCCTTCTACTATGAATACATCTTTTATACCTAATTTATCTTTAAGATTTGATTCAATATCTTTTAAGCCTTTGATTTTATATGATAATTCTTCTAAATCTTCTATTAAATTCTCACCTTTTTTAGATATAAACATGCCGTTGGTTTCTACGATTATCAGCTCTAATTTTCTCAGATCATCTATCTCGGACCTTATTTTTCTCTCTGTTTCGCCAATTTCGTTAGCAAGTATTCTTCTCCCAATAGGTTGATAATCTTTAATTATTTTAAGTAGATTGTATCTTTTAAGCATAATTTCTTTTACTTCAGGAGCCACAATATTCAGTAGATTTAAAATTTTATTTTCTTTCATATTATACTCCTTTGGTCTTATTTTGTCCTATATGTGTCTTTTTTGTCCCTTGTTTTTATTATACAGTTATTTTGTTATTATATCAAGTCTGATTTTTAAAAAAATAAACAGCCCTATTGAGCTGTTTATCATATTAATATCTTCTTCTTATAGATGATGATGGTATCCCTATTTCATCTCTATATTTCGCTACTGTTCTTCTAGATATTTTGATATTTTTTTCTTTAAGTTTATCGGCAATTTTTTGATCGCTTAAAGGTTTTTTCCGGTTCTCGTTTTCAATTAGATCTTTGATTGTACTCTTAATACTGGTTGAAGATACTCCTTCATCTCCTTTTTGAACTCCGCTGGTAAAAAAGTATTTTAATTCAAACAAACCTCTCGGGGTCTGAACATATTTCCCATTTGTAGCTCTGCTTACAGTAGATTCATGTACTTCTATATCTTCTGACACATCTTTTAATACAAGAGGTTTTAAGTGTTTCGTCCCTTTATCAAAAAATTCTCTTTGAAATTTCAGTATTGATGCTGTTACGTTGTACATTGTTTGCCTTCTCTGTTCAATACTTTTTATCAACCACATAGATGAATTAAATTTATCACTTAAAAATTTACTCGTATCTTTATCTTTAACTTGATTCAACATTTTTTTATAGTAACTATTAATATGCAGTGACGGTACATTTGAATCATTTACTAAAATTATATATTCTCCATCTACTTTTTTTATTGTAACATCGGGAGTAATATATCTAATATTATCCGTTTCTAAAACAAAACCTCTAGATGGTTTTGGTTCAAGCATTCTAATTATATCGCAAATTTCCTGTACTCTGGGAATATCAACATCCAAATCTTTTGATATATCCTGTATTCTGTTACATGCTAAATTATCTATGTGATCATCTACTACTGAATACACTTTTTTATCAAATATACCTTTGTCTTTTAATTGAATCTTTAAACATTCCTTTAAATCTCTTGATGCTATACCAACGGGATCAAAATTTTGTATTTTCTTTAGTACTTCTTCTACCTTTTCAACAGTGTATCCCAATTCTTTAGAAATATCTTCTACAGCTGTTATTAAATATCCTTTTTTATCTAAAGATTCTATTATATGTTCACCAATTTCTTTTTCCCAGTCTTTTGAAAACGTTAGCCCTAATTGGTTTAAGAGATGAGTTTTTAAAGACATTTTTTTAGACGTATAACTTTCAAAGGTCTGTTTTTGTTCTGTGGTTTTTGAATATGATTTGTAACTTATATCATCGTACTTTTCTACTACTTCTTGCCAGTCAATATCATCTTCTTTTGAATTTTCTTCTTTTTTTTCCTCTTTTTTCTTTTCAGCTA
>JAWSUU010000010.1:28114-31012 GCA_033549325.1 Bacillota bacterium
AATGGATTGGTTTCCATTTGTTTAGTAATATACTCTCTCAATTCTAAGTTATTATACTGTAATACTTGTATAGCTTGTCTCAATTCAGGTGTCATTATTAACTTTTGAGTCTGTTGCATATTAAGTTCAAATCCTACTTTCAAGCTATCCCTCCTACTTCTATTCAAGATTCATACCAATTTTATCATTTATGAGGGATTTTTACAATATTAATTAGATGATAAAAAAATAAGCAAGGTAATATTGTTGTAAACCTTGCCTTTATTATCTTTAGTTAATTTATATATTAATTGAATATTTCTATTTTTAATTTAATTTTATAAATTCTCTTATAAATTCATCATTAGAGTTTATTAAATTTTTCGTTGATGTATGCTGGATTACATTGCCTTCTCTCATGAAAATTATCTCTTCACAAAGTCTCAATGATTGAGCTGTATTGTGTGTCACTATTACTATTGTAGTTTTCAAATCATTATTTATTCTCTTCAAAGCACTTTCTATCAGTTTTATGAAATTGGGATCAATGTTTGAAGTAGGTTCGTCAACAAGTAAAACCTCCGGTTTAAAACTTAATGCTCTAGCAAGAGCTACTTTTTGTTTTTCCCCTCCTGATAAAGTCAGGGCATTTTCATCCTTTAAATATCTTATTTGAAAATTATCAATAAGTTCCATTACTCTTTTTTCAATGTATTCTTTCTTCATGTCTCTAAATTTTAATGGCGCTGCTATGTTTTCAAATACACTATCATTAAAAAGATAAGAATTATGGCTAACGTATGTAAGTCTCTTCGATGCTGTTTCAAATCCTTCACCATCGTATTCTACCCTTCCGGTATTCGGCTTTATTAGGTCTCCAATAATTTTCATCATTGTAGTTTTACCAGAACCATTTGGTCCCAGTATGCCTGTTATTTTTCCTTTTTTTATATTAAGACTATCAATTTCCAGTACTGTTTTGCTATTATATATTTTTTTAATATTTTTTAATTTTATATCCATTGGAGCCCCCCATAGTACGGTTGTATAAAAATGAATTCGCTGAAAATGAAATGACTAGAAGTATTATCCCCATTGCTATTGAAGTATCATAGTTTCCCATGCTGTTGCTCATAGCTATAAAGGTTGTCATTACCCTAGTATGTCCTTTTATATTCCCTCCTACTATCATTACAGCTCCTACTTCAGATATTGCTCTACCAAACCCTGTAACCGTAGCTACTAAAATTAAAGGTTTAAGTTCTTTGATTAATTTAAAGAAGGTATGTTTTTTGTTTGCTCCTAGAGTTTTACAAATATTAATAATCTCCAAACCTGTATCTTTAGAGTTTGTAAAAATTATCCCTGTAATAATTGGAGTAACTAGTAGAGATTGAGCTATTATCATTGCAGTTGGAGTATATATAAGTCCTACAGTCCCTAAGGGACCGCTTCTCGATATTATAAGGACTGTAACGAGACCTACTACAACAGGCGGTAACCCCATAAATGTATAATAGATTTTAGATAATAATCTTTTCCCTCTAAATTCTTTTATTCCCGTAACAAGTCCCAGGGGTACTCCAATAAGAGAAGAGATAACAGTAGATGCAAAGGAAACATAAATAGACAGTAATACAATACTGTATATTTCCTTATCTAAGGATAGTATTAATTTAAATGCTCCTTTTACTCCTTCAATTATATAATCCATTATCTCTCCCTATTTTTAAGTATTAGAAATTCTTTTATTTAGCATTGGGATTGAAAAGCACTTCTCCATATGCCTTATAAGTTCCAATTAATTCTTGTGCTTCCTCAGAAATTATCCAATTCACAAAGGCTTCTGCAGCTTCTTCGTTAATCTGATTGTTTTTACCTGGATCTACCTGCATAACCCCGTATTGATTGAAAAGTATTTCGTCACCTTCTACTAATATTACTGAATCTAAATTATCCTTCATAGATAAGTATGTAGCTCTATCGCTCATAGTATATCCCTGGAGTTCCTCAGCCATAGTGATGGTATCTCCCATGCCTTTTCCTACTTCTACATACCAGTCTCCTTCAGGTGTTATTTCTGCTGCTTCCCAAAGAGATCTTTCTTTTGTGTGAGTTCCAGAGTCATCTCCTCTAGATACAAAAGGTGCTTGAGCTTCACTTATCTTAGTAAGAGCTTCAACAACATTTAGACCTTCAACCTCTGCAGGATCAGGTTCTGGACCTATTATAACAAAGTCATTGTACATAACATCGTATCTTGCTGGACCGTGTCCTTCAGCTACAAAAGCTTCTTCTCTAGCTTTAGCATGTACCAGTAGCACATCTGCCTCTCCATCCATTCCTTTTTGGAGAGCTGCTCCAGTACCTACAGCTACTACCTTTACATCTACTCCAGTTTTTTCTTCAAAATCAGGAAGTATGTAATCTAATAATCCACTGTTTTCTGTACTTGTTGTTGTGGCTAGTATAAGTTCTCCACCGATTTGATCCTCAGCTTCTTCGGCTAGTTCTTCTTCCTCTGCCGGTGATTCTTCATCTGGTTCTTCCGGATCATCAACAGCTTGACTGCATCCTACTGCTAAAATCAGCATTACAATCAATAGTAATGATATTCCTTTTTTAAATCTCTTCATATATATCTCCTCAAATGTAATATTTCTCCAAACTAAATAAAAAAACTATCCAAAGGATAGCCGCTAAGCCCCTTTCCACAATGGGAGGCACCGCCGTTTCCAACGATACCCGTCGGCTAAAAATCCTAATACGGATTATCAGCTCGGAGATAATTTTATTATATAGTAAAAATGAAAGCTTTTCAATGACGAAAAAAACTATACCGCTAATTCTTTTCATAATATATTAAGATTATAAGTTCAATGGGAATCTTAATAATAGTATTCTATTGAATAAATACCG
>JAWSUU010000011.1:0-29579 GCA_033549325.1 Bacillota bacterium
CCACTATTTTAAAAATGAACTTTATAGCTTAAATATAGTATTTATAAGTATTTAATGGTTTTTAATAAAAAGTCTATTATTTTTGGGTTTTTGTAAATATGTAAAATAAGTAAAAAAAATTTTTAGTGAAGAAATCTAATTTTTGAACTTTATAACCGTTAAAACTCAAAAAAATAAATTGGCTAAAAAGTTATATTTAGAGCATCTATGTAACGTGATAGTCCTCTTTAAAAATTTTGAATAATCTTAAGATCTAATGGAAATAATTTGCTTTTTCAATATAAATAAATCAAAGTACACCAGAATCAGTTCTAAAATAAATGATACTAATCTTTTTCTCGATGATATTTAATGAAATTTGAAATTATCATTATCAAAAAAAACAATATCATAATGATTAGAATGCTCCATATCGGAAAAAAATAATCCCCCCAAAAGGCTTTGTCATATAACGCAAAGGGAACTACACAGGCAAACATTACTACAATTGTTACAAAAAAGAATATGAAAATCTTATGAAATGAAATAACATGCTTAGATTTAATAAAATTATACAGAATTACTATTCCACCCACTATAGAAACAATTGAGGATATTGCGACAAATCTTTCTGCAAACTGACGCAGTGATAAACGCATATTTACAACTGAAGCATACTCAGCAGTGGCATAAGAAAGTTCTCTTGTTGGAAGAAGTCTATTTAATGTAAAAAGCATACCAGAATGAATTAAAATACCTACAAGCATTATTGTAATTAATATTGAAGTTACCACCTTGTATCTCTTAAAACTCTGTTGATTCTCATTCGATTGAGTCATGCCTCTCGACTTTCTAATCAATTTGAGATTATTATTATTTGTATTCATTCCATTACCGCCTTTTCAATTGTTTAATTTGTGCTTAAAACATCCTAAATTAAAAAACTAATTTTCAACATCTAATATTTCTGCGTTAACAAAGTTTCATGTTTACATAAAAACTTTCTCATTATTGTTAACTTCGGTAGATGTCAATTAAGTTGTCGTGTTTCCTTTAAAATTTCTTCTTTGTTAACAGGGTTGAGTGCTACACAATCTATATAGTCCCAGTTCCTGGTTTCACAAGACCATCGTCCGGGATTTTCTTGACGTGCTTTTTCATATAATTCTTTTCTTTTTCTCAAAATCTCCTTATCGAGACCATAGTGTCGCTGATGAGGGGGTTACGAATTTTATGCAGCTGTGCATAAATTCTTTATTGTATAAATCTACAAATTTGTTGACCCAATTTCTTGCAGCTTCTATTGAATAAAAGCCTTTAGCTGGAAAATCTTTTGTGTACTTTAATGTCTTAAATAAAGATTCAGAATAAGCATTGTCATTGCTTACACGGGGTCTAGAATATGATTTAGTAATACCTAGATGTACAAGTAAATTCTGAAAGTCCTGTCCTTTCATAGGGCTTCCATTATCAGAATGAAGTACTAAAGGTTTATTAAAAAGGTTATGTCGAAATACAGCCTTTTTTACTAGTTCTATTGCATGGGCTTGTGTTTCAGATTCGTGAATTTCCCACTGGATAATCATACGACTAAAAATATCAATTATTAAATATAGTTTGTAGTAACAACCTTTGATATTTCCTGGTATCCAGGTAATGTCCCAAGTCCATACTTGGTTTGGTCCTGTAGCCACATGAGTTGACAATGGTTGTTTTGAATGGCTTCGAACTGCCTTTCTCTTGGTGTTTTGTTTAAATTCTTTTAGCACTCTATACATGGTTGATTCTGAAGCTATATATTTACCTTCATCTGCTAACTTTGATACAATCTGCGAAGGATTAAGGTCTGCATAATCTTTACTATTGCATGTATCTATAATTGTTTGTCTCTCTTCATCAGATAATTTATTGTGTGGTGATTTACGCTTAGCTTCTTTTCGCTGATCTTTAGTTCCACCTTTTTTATCCAACGTTGGTATGTTCTTACAGATATATTAAGAATCTTACAGCATGGGGCTAGACGAGCACCAGATTTGCGAGCCTCATTGATTAGCTTTATTGCTTTTATGCGATCTGAGCTGCTAATCAGTCTTCCTCTTTGTCCCCCCAAATCGCATCTGCCTTTTTTCTCAGAACCAGAAGTGCTGCTGCTTCGGCCAGAGCCTTTTCTTTACGTTTAAGTTCTTTTTCTAATTTACGTGTTCTTTGCTTCTCAGTATTTAACTTAGCTGATTCAACTTTGCCATCAAGAGATTCTTCCAACTTCTTTACCCATTCCTTGATCTCTGAAACGTAAAGACCATGTTTGCGAGAATATGCACTAAGCTGTGCTTCATTCATGCTGTAGGTTTCCATTACCATTTTAAATTTATCTTCCTTACGCCATTTTTTCTGATGTGAAGATGAACTGTTTGGTATAGATGCACCTTCATTTCTTGCTTTTCTAACCCAACTATATACAGTATTTCGGTTTATACCTTCTTCTTTTACTATCTGAGAAACAGTCTTACTCTGAGGTGGCATAAGACTATTTAATATTTTTTCTTTGTACTCTTTTGTATATCTTTTATTACTTGTCATATAGGGACCTACCTTTCTAAAAGTATTATATCATCTACACGACAACTATTCTAACATATAGGGTAGTATTTATAAGTGTTTAATGGTTTTTAATAAAAAGTCTATTATTTTTGACTTTTTCTATATTTCTTGCGAAATACTCCTAAGTCTTCTTCATTTATTATTATCAACATAATTTCATTTTGAACTTTATTACATAGATTTCGTCTAATAATATAATACAGATATAAAAATTCTAGATTAAATATATTAAATAGATAAGATAATCTTATCAAGGAGGTCAAAATGAAATTTAAATTAATTTTAGTAATCTTAATATCACTAATGCTCTTTACAGCTTGTGTGAATAGTGAAGATAATGCTAGCGATGGTCAATTGCTGGGAGATTCTGGTTCACAACTAGTTACCTATGGAGTAGCAGGCTACATTACAAAAATTACAGAAAACGAAGCTAATGGTGAAATAACTATATTAGTTGAAGGAGATTTAGAAAATAACGGAGCTGAATATGATAAAGCCTCTGTAACAGTTACAAATGATACTGTTATATATAATGAAGAAGGATCAGAAGCAGAAATGAAAAATCTTGAATTAGATCAGTATGTTACTGTTTTCTTTGAAGGTGATGTAATGGAATTATATCCAGTTCAAGCAAAGGCAAAGCAGATCAATATAGTCCCTGAAGAAGCTCTGGAGTTTAAAGATGATCCAACTGAATATTAATTAGTGTACTTTAAAATGAATAGTATAATTTAAATAAAAATGACTGAAAAACATGTAATTAGTATTTCAGTCATTTTTTAATTCTTAGATTTTCCAGTTAATCCGATACTGGAATAAGTATTTTATCTCCGGGCTTAATCATTGCACCTTCTATACCGTTTACGTTTAATATATCATGGACAATCCGTCTAATATCTTTGGCACCATCGTAATATTCTTGTGCAATATCCCATATAGTGTCTCCATCGTGCACCAATATCTCTATATACTGGTGCTCTTCTTTGTTTATGGAAAAAGCTGTAAAGTTATATAAAGTAAAAATCAGTATTATTACCAAAGATAAAATAATAAAGAGTTTAAATCTAAACATATTAGTTACTTTGTATTTATTGAATAATATCATATCATACCTCCGAACAAATGTTTTCTATATAAATATAATAACAGAACAACTGTTCGATGTCAATAATTTTTTAGAACATTTGTTTGTAAATTGTTTTTCTGTGTGATATAATAAAAAAAAATAAAAGAGGTGTGATCTTATGTATGAAGATTTATCAGATAAGCAGGTTAAGATATTAAACTTTATAAAGGAAGAAATCTACAATCAGGGTTATCCCCCTTCTGTTAGAGAGATTTGCAAAGCAGTAGATCTAAAATCTACTTCTACAGTTCATTCTCATTTGAATACTCTGGAGAAGAAAAAATACATAAAAAAGGGAAATAATAAAAATAGAGCTATAGAACTAATTGATAGTGAGGTTAGCAAGTACGATTCTGAAAAGAAAGAAATGACAAATTTACCCTTAATTGGTGATATTGCTGCAGGTTCTCCTATTCTAGCATATGAAAATGTTGAAGACGTCTACCCTATACCTATTGATTGGGTTGGTAAAGAAGAATCTTTTATGCTTCAAGTTAAGGGAGATAGTATGATTGATGCAGGTATTTTTAGTGGGGATTACGTTATTATAAGTAGACAAAATACAGCTCGTAACGGACAAATTGTAGCCGCATTAATAGATGATGAAGCAACGTTAAAATCCTTTTATAAAGAAGATAATTATATAAGATTACAACCTGAAAATAAAAATATGGAACCTATTATTTCTAATAATGTTGAAATATTAGGTGTTCTAAAGTGTGTTATTAGAAGGTATTAAATAGAGATAAATGATATCTTTCTGAAACATAAAAACTTTTTTGAACTTATAATAATAAATCATCAGACGCTACGCATTTCGAGAAATATGGAGAAACATTCGAAAATAGGGCTTCAAAACTCACTACGTTCAAACATTTCGCCCTTACAATTTTCTTATTTATTCTATATTTCTTACGAAATACTCCGAAGTCTTCTTCTTTTATAATTATCTATTCAATATTTATAAATAATAAGTTCAGAAAGATTCAATTTAAAATGTATTAACTTTTGTTATAAAACAAAACAAAAAAAGAGCCAGAAGCTCTTTTTTTAATCCATCATTTTATTTAATATTAAGCTGAGAGCCAGTTTAGAGTGTTCGTAAACCAGTCCACCCTGTAAAAATCCTGTATAAGGCTCTCTAATTGGTGCATCCGCACTTAATTCTATAGAAGCTCCCTGTACGAATGTCCCGGCTGCCATTATTACTTCATCATTATATCCCGGCATAGCCCATGGAATAGGCTTAACATTGCTGTCTACGGGAGATGATTTTTGAATTTCTTCACAAAAAGTAGTTAACTTTTCCTTATCTTTAAATACAATAGCCTGTATAATATCAGTTCTTTCTTCTTTAGGTTTCGGATAAACGTCATAACCTAATTTTTCAAAAACCTGGGAAAATAATATTGCTCCCTTTAAGGCTGAGTTGGTTGTTTTAGGGGCTAAAAATAGGCCTTGAAGGATATTCCTTGTTTGGTCAAACATTAATCCTATTTCTTTCCCGATGCCTGGAGAAGTCATTCTGTTGGCTATTCTGCTAATAAACTCTTTTTTACCAACAATATATCCTCCGGATAAAGCCAACCCTCCTCCTGGATTTTTAATAAGAGATCCAACTACTAAATCTGCACCTACATGACTTGGTTCTTGAGTTTCTACAAATTCTCCATAACAATTATCCACCATTATTACTATATCTTTATTGATATTTTTTATGAATTTTACAGCTTTCTTAATAGCATTTACTCTTAAACTTCGCCTATTTGAATAACCCATGGATCTTTGAATTATAACCATTTTAGTATTTTGATCAACTGTAGATTTAATTGTATCGTAATCAAATTCCCTACTGTTTATAAGGTCAACTTTTTTGTATTTGACACCAAGTTCTTTTAGATTATTGCTTTCATTGCCTTTTTCACCTAATATAGTCATCATAGTGTCGTAAGGATCACCAGATATTGATATTACTTCATCCCCAGACTTCAACATGCCTGATAATGTTAAATACAAAGCGTGGGTTCCTGAGGCTATTATAGGTCTTACTATAGCATCTTCCGTTCCAAAATAGTCGGAGTAAACTTTCTCCAGGACTTCTCTACCGCTATCATTGTATCCATAACCGGTATTCCAGTAAAAATGGCTGTAGTTCACTCTATTATTTTGAAAAGACTTTACAACTTTATAAAAGTTCTCTTCTTGTATTTTGTCTAGTTCCTTGAAGGTTTTTTCTAAATCCTTCTCTGCAGTAGAAATTATGTCAATCACTTCTTTTTTTACGTCATAAAATTTACATAATGAATTGTATGTCAATTTAACACCTCTATTTATTGTTGTTTTCTTGAAAATCTATTCTTTTTTCTGTAACTATTGTTGAAATTGCATGCTTATAAATAAGCTGCTGTTTTCCAAAAGATTCAAATATTATAGCATAATTGTCAAACCCCTGTACTAAGCCTGTCATTTTGACCCCATTTGTTAAATAAATTATTAATGATATTTTATCTTTTCTCGCTCGATTCAAAAAAGAATCCTGTAAATTAATTTGTTGTTTCAATTTGAACTCCCCTTTCTTTAATATATAATAATATTTTGTCTAATGTACTTTGATAATCTTCTTTATAATTAGTCATGTCAAACCATTTTATTCTATCGTCAGGTTTAAACCAGGTTATTTGTCGTTTTGCAAATCTTCTGGTATTTCTTTTTATCAATCTTAATGCTTCGTCTTTAGATATGTTACCCTCTTTAAAATCTATAATCTCTTTATATCCTATTGCTTGCATTGATTGATATGACTTATCATAACCACTATTATAAAGTTCTTCTACTTCATTTATCAAACCCTCTTTAATCATTTCATCTACTCTTTTGTTAATTCTATTATACAGCAATTCTCGATTCATTTCCAAGCCAATTATAATAAAATCATATTTATTAGAATATTTTCTGAAATTACTGTTTTGAGAATATTTTTCACCTGAAATTTCCAGTACTTCTAAAGCTCGAACTACTCTTTTTACATTGTTAGGATGTATTTTTTCAGCTGCTTCAGGATCCTTTTCCTTTAACATATCGTAGATATACATCTTCCCTTTTTCTTTTTCAAGATTATAATACTTCTCCCGCACTTCATCATTAGAAGATACTTTATTAAAATCTAAGTCGTAAAGAATAGAATTAATGTATAATCCACTTCCTCCAACTAAAATTGGTATTTTATTTTTACGTAAAAGGTTATTTATGATATCTAAAGATAGATTTTGATAATCATATACTGTAAATTCCTCATCAGGATCTATTAAATCTATCATGTGATGTTTTATTCCTTCTTTTTCACTGTCAGTAATTTTAGCTGTTCCTATATCCATTTTTTTATAGATTTGCATGGAATCAGTTGAAATAATTTCCGAATCAATTTTTTTTGCTATATCTACTGAAACCTTTGTCTTTCCTACGGATGTTGGTCCAAGTACTACTATTAATTTATCTTTTTTCATAGTATCAACCTCTAACTTTTAATTCTATTAAATAATTTTTTGAAATCTTTTTCATCTAATTCTACTATTACAGGTCTTCCGTGAGGGCAAGTATAAGGTTTTTCACACTTTAATAAATTATCTATTAAAATCTTTATTTCATCTCTTGAAAGTATATCTCCTGATTTCACAGAATCGGTACAAGCTTTCTTTATTAAAGCATCTAATTCTACACTACTCTTATCGAAGCTATTCAATCCCTCTAACAGGCTGTAAAATAATTTTTTAGAATTTGTATTTTCTAAAAATGATGGAAGAGATCTTATAATCACAGTATTACTTCCAAAACTTTCAATTTCCATACCAAACTCTTCAAATAACTGCTGGTTTTGGATTGCTGTATCATGTTCATCGGAAGAAAGACTTATTTTAATAGGGACTAAAATTTCCTGTGTGTTGATTTTTTTATTTTTATATTTTTCTAAATAATTTTCGTAATTAATTCTTTCATGGGCTGCGTGTTGATCTAAAATATAAAGTACTCTTTTTTTAAAGTCTTGAAATAAAATATAAGTTTCAAAAATATATCCAATATAATGAAGATTATTAAAATTGATTAACTTTCGATCTGCCTTATATTCACTACTGCTTTCAAAAAAATCTAAATTTTCAGAAATATTATCCTCTTCAAATTCATCATTAGAAGTATTTAGAATTTCTGTTTTGTTTTCTTGTTTATTAAGCTTATTATGATTTTCATTAATATTAGAATCTAGGACTTCTTTATCATAGTCTTTATCTTCATTAATATTTTTTTCTAGATCAATAGACTTGTTTCTATTAATGCTACTTTTAGAAAAACTATCTAAAAATTTTTCTTTATCTTCTTTTATTTTATATTTTTTTGAGAAAATTTTTCTATTTAATGTCTCGGATAATGTTTCATTTAAAGTATTCTTTAAATTATTAAAATCTTTAAATTTTATTTCATATTTTTGAGGATGAATATTAACGTCTATATTTTTAGGTTCTGTATAAATATATAGGATAAAACCTGGGAATTTGTTAGATGGTATTACTGTGTTGTAGTTTTCTTCGACTATTTCTGCTATTTTAGGGCTTTTTACATATCTGTCATTGACGAATACCATCTGGTGATTTCTATTGCCTCTAAAATAGTTTAAATCGCTAATGTATCCCTTAATATTATAATCTTTATTCTTACTATTTTCTATTTTCATCAAAGAACCGGAAAAATCTTCTCCATATAAAGTGGTTATTTTGTTAATTAATGTGGTATTTTTCGGAGTGTTAAATATTATTTTTCTATCTCTTATGAATTTAAAAGTTATATCCTTATTTAGCAGAGCCATTTTTGTAATTAAATTTGTGATTTTATTACCTTCTGATATATCAGATCCTAAGAATTTTTTTCTGACAGGTAAATTAAAAAATAAATCTCTTACTATTATTGTAGTACCGGTAATACACCCAACTTCTTTTTGAGATATAATTTGATTGTTTTTGTACAATATATTTATTCCCGATTCATCATCAGCTTCCTTTGTTGTTATTTCAACTTTTGAAACTGAACTTATACTGGCTAGAGCTTCACCTCTAAAGCCCAAAGATTTAAGATAGTCAAGATCATCAATTTTATTTATTTTGCTGGTATAATGTCTTTTAAGAGCTTTAGATATTTCCGTCTTATTTATACCCTTACCGTTATCAGTTACTCTTATATATGTTTTCCCGCCGTTTCTTATTTCAACTATAATTTCGTCAGCATCGGCATCAATAGAGTTTTCAATTAATTCCTTAACCACGGAGAGAGGTCTTTCAACGACCTCTCCTGCTGCTATCTTATCTACTGTCAACGAATCTAATTTGTTAATCATTTCATTCACCCAGCTCTTCTGATTTTTCTACAATTTCATTTAATATATTTAAGGCTTCAATTGGAGTTATTTTATTAATGTTTATATTTAAAATATTCTCCTCTATAAAGTCCTTGTGTTTGTTCTTAAAGTTCCAAAAGTTTATCTGCTCTTTTTCATTAATTATTTTATCTTTCCCTACACCTAAATTTTTATTGTTTTTATTTAAGTCGTTTTCTTCCAAGTTGTTTAATAATCTAAAAGAATTGTTAATTACACTGTAAGGCAGTCCAGCAAGTCTAGCTACTTCGATACCGTAACTTTTATCTATACTACCCTTTGATACCTTTCTCAAGAAAATTATATCTTCACCAGATTCCTTAATAAGTATTTTGTAATTATTTACACCTTCTATTTTATCTTCAAGCTCGGATAGTTCATGGTAATGTGTGGCAAACATACACTTAGATTTAAGTTCTTTTGCAATGTATTCTGTAACAGACCATGCTATACTTAGACCATCGTAGGTACTTGTTCCCCTACCTATTTCATCTAATATTATCAAACTATCTTCTGTAGCATTTTTAAGTATATAAGAAACCTCAGACATTTCTACCATAAATGTACTTTGACCTTGAGATAGGTTATCAGACGCACCTACTCTGGTAAAAATTTTATCTAAAATAGAAATATCAGCTTTAGCTGCAGGTACAAAGCATCCAATATGAGCAATTATACTAATTAATGCTACCTGTCGCATATATGTTGATTTTCCTGCCATATTTGGACCGGTTATAATGGCAAATCTATTTTTATCTTTGTCTAAAAATGTATCATTAGGAATAAAATTCTCATCCCTCAGCATATTTTCAACTACACTATGTCTACCATCTTTTACATCTATGTATCCTTCAGTATTTATAGTCGGTCTTATGTAGTTGTTTTTCATACTTATTTTACAAAAAGAATTTAAGACATCTATCATAGATATATATTGAGCTGTCTTTTGCATTCTTTTAATATTGTTTTTAAGCTCTTCTCTTATTTCAAGAAATATTTCATACTGGAGTTTGTTCATTTTTTCTTCAGCAGATAAAATTTTTGATTCCATTTCCTTAAGCTCAGGAGTAATATATCTTTCGCTGTTTGATAGAGTTTGTTTTCTGGTATAATGCTCCGGAACTTTATCTATATAGGATTTAGTAACTTCTATATAGTATCCAAAGACTTTATTGTATCCAATTTTAAGCTTTTTAATGCCAGTCTTTTCTCTTTCTTCATTTTGTTTGCTTAAAATCCAATCTTTTCCGTTTTTAGAAATATTTCTTAAATCATCTAGATCATCATTGTATCCCGACTTAATTATATTACCATCTTTTAAGGTATTATTCGGGTTTTCAATAATTGAATTATCTAATAACAGATATATATCCTTTAAAGTATCTATTTTACTGGATATATCAACAGTAATATCAGAACTAACTTTTGATATATCATCTTTTATTTCTGGTATTACTTTCAAAGAATTTTTTAATGCTATCAAGTCTCTTGCGTTACATGTTCCAATAGCTACCTTCCCAGTTAATCTTTCAATATCATAAACTTTTTTTAAATTTTTAGATAAGTTATTTGATAGTATTATGTTGTCGTATAATTCCTGGACAACATCTAGTCTCTTATCAATATTTTCTTTGTTTCTTAAAGGCTCTCTTATCCATTTTTTAAGCAATCTAGCCCCCATTGCCGTATCTGTATGGTCCAAAACACCGTATAAGGTATTATTTTTGTTTTCATTTCTTAAAGGTTCGATTAATTCTAAATTTCTTCTAGTATTAGTATCGATTATCATATAATCATCAATAGTATAATACTCAAGTTCATTAATATTTTTCAAAGTACTTTTTTGAGTGTCGTACAAATAATCTAACAGTTGACCTAAAGCTTTTATTTTACTACCTTCGTCAAATATACCTAAAGCTTCTAAAGAAATAACATTAAATTGATCCTTTATTAGCTTTGAATAATAATCCTTATGACTTACAGTTTCTAATTTACTGTATCTATCTTTAAATTTCTGGCTTATTTGACTTTCTTTATTATCAAATATTAAGTCAAAATCAACATTTGATATTATTTCAGCAGGATTAATTTTATCTACTTCAGCTAATATTTTTATATTTAGTTCTTTTTTATCCTTTGGTGTATCGTAAGAAGTTAAATAAAGACTTCCAGTAGTTATATCCACATAAGATATTCCAAAGTATTTTTTAGTATAATGAATGCTGCACAAAAAATTATTTGTTTTTGAATCCAGCATTTCCGGCTCAGACATAGTTCCCGGTGTAATTGTTCGAACTACTTCTCTTTTAACAATTTTATTCTTCCCTGGTTCTTCTACCTGTTCGCATATTGCAACTTTGTATCCATTTTCTACTAATTTTGCTATATAATCCTTAGAAGAATGATGAGGAACACCGCACATTGGAGCCTTTTCCTCCTGGCCGCAGTCTCTAGCCGTTAGAGTTATATCCAAGACCTTTGAAGCGGTAATAGCATCGTCAAAAAACATTTCGTAAAAATCTCCAAGTCTAAAAAAAACAATACAGTCTCTATATTGCTTTTTTATCTCCATATATTGTTGCATCATTGGTGTTAGTTTACTCATAAGCATCCTCCTCGGTGAGAATCCCTTCTAAAAACCAGGTTTTAACATTAGTAATTTTAACATTTACAATCTTACCTATCATGTCCTTACTACCTTTAAAATGTACAATTCTATTGCTAGAACTTCTTCCAGTTAGGTAATCATCTTTGCTTTTTGAAACTTCATCAACTAAAACTTTTACTACCTTACCTTTATAAGCTAAGTTTTTTTCATAAAAAATTGGATATAAAGTTTCAAGAAGTCTGTTGAATCTTTCGTGTTTTACTTTATCATCAATCTGATCTTCTCTTTTCCCTGCAGGAGTATCAGGTCTTATTGAGTAAATAAAAGTAAAAGCGGCATCAAATTCAGCCTCTCTGCATACTTCTAAAGTTTCTTCAAAGTCTTCTTCTGTTTCTCCCGGGAATCCAACGATAAAGTCCGTAGAAATTGAAATATTGGGAACAGCCTTTTTTAATTTGTTAATAATTTTTAAGTAGTCTTCTTTTGAATATTTCCTGTTCATTTCTTTAAGCACTTTACTGCTACCGGATTGAATTGGAAGATGAATATGATTGCAAACTTTTTTGCTTCTACTTAAAAAGTCAATAAAATCATCCCCTACATCTTTTGGATGAGAAGATACATATCTTATTCGTTCTATTCCATCAATACTATCTACTTCTTTTAATAATTGGGTAAACTTGTAGTCACCATCTATATCATTACCGTAAGAATTTACGTTTTGTCCTAACAAGGTAACTTCTTTAAATCCTTGGGATGCCAAGTTTTTAATTTCAGTTAAGATGTCTTCACTACCTCTACTTCTTTCTCTACCTCTAGTATGAGGTACAACACAGTAAGAACAAAAATTATTACACCCGTACATTATATTTATAAAGGCTTTATGATCAAATTTTCTTACAGTTGGTAGACTTTCATTTAATGAACTGCTGTTGTTTTCTAGTTCTACTAATACATCATTGCGGTTGTTTAAATGCTTGCTTATCATTTCTGGTAGTTTATAAAAAGTGTTGGTACCAAATATAATATCTATAAAAGGATACTTTTCTAAAATATAGTTCCTTATTTCATCATTTTGGGGTATACATCCACCCACAGCCAGAATCAAGTCATCCTTTTCACTTTTTAATTTCTTAAGAGCACCTAATTTACCGTAGAGTTTATTTTCTGCATTTTCTCTAATTAAACATGTATTGTATATTATTAAATCTGCAGATTTAATATCTTTAGATTCCTTATAATCAAGATTTTTTAACATTCCTGATATTTTTTCTGAGTCGTATTCATTCATTTGACATCCAAATGTTTCTATATAAAAATTTTTTTCCATAGCTATCACCTGTAGTTTAAAAAAGAATAGTTGTTAGCTTAGCTAACTAACTATTCTTCCTTGTCTTTTTTAAGTAAATCTCCTATTGTTATGTTGTCATCTCCTAAAGTATATGATACTTGGTCATTTTGTTTAGGATTTTTATTTTCTGGTCTTTCAGTTATCATTGTTACTTCCAACTGTTTTTTTCTATTGTCAAAACCTAGAATTTTACACTCTACTTCTTGTCCGTTTTCAAACTTTTCAGCAGGAGTTCTTAATCTTTCTCTAGTTATTTTTTTCATCGGTACAAAGCTTTCGAATTGGTCGTCGAATTCTACAACTATTCCTTCAACTGACATGCTCTTTACTTTACCCTTAATCATATCGTATTTCTTTAAATTCTTAGTGAATTCAACAAAAGGATCTTCTGTAAGTTGCTTAACACCAAGTGAAAGTCTTTCTCTCTTGTTATCTATGTTAAGTATCTTAACTTCAAGCGTATCTCCTTCTTTAAGGACATCTGATGGTTTTTCAACCATATCCCATGATATATCAGATACATGTAACAATCCCTGTACGTCATCGATTTCAACAAAAGCTCCGAAATCTGTTAAGTTTACAATCTTGCCTTCTACAACTTCACCAACATTGTATTTTTCAACAAATTTTTCCCAAGGTCTTTTAACAGTTGCTTTAAGACTTAGAGACATTCTTCTTTTTTCTATGTCTTTACTTAATACTTTTACTGTTATTTCATCACCTTCAGAAATTACATCTTTAGGATGTCCAATTCTTACCCAAGATATTTCATTAATGTGAAGTAATCCTTCTATACCTTCAACTTCAACAAAAGCTCCAAAGTTTTTTATTTTGTTTACAGTTCCAGTATATTCTTTACCTACTTCTATACTTTCCCATGCTTCTTTTTCTTGTTCTCTTTTTTCTTCTAATTCAATAACTTTTCTTGATAAGATAAGTCTGTTTCTTCTATTAGTCTTTTTTGCTTCAATAATTCTTGCAGTTAATTCTTTGTTCAGGAAATCTTTCGGATCGGTGCTTCTATCAGTTGAAAGATGTGATCTTGGTATAAACCCGTTGAAACCTTTAAGCTTAACTTCACAACCACTTTTATTAACAGAAAATACTTTTACTGTAACATCTTCCTTCTTGTTGTATAACTCTTCTATTTCTTCCCATTTTTCTTCAACTTCTATACCTTTTCTTGATAATCTAACATTGCCGTCATCATCTTCATTAGCGATAACATTTGCTGCAATCTCGTCACCAATCTCTAATTCTTCAGTTAAATCTTCAACATTTTCCAAGCTGTATTCTTCTTTTTTCAATACACCATCAGATTTATAACCGAAATTAATTAGTGCTTTTTCTTTATCGACACTGATTACCTTTCCTTTTATTTTTTTTCCTGGATGAATATTTACAAACTCAAAATCTTCTAAAAGTTCGTTCATTTTATTCTCTTCAGACATTTTATAACCTCCTCTATTATTAATAAGGGTGTAGATGCACCCGCAGTAATGCCTATGTTTATAGAATTTTTAATATAATCATAAGGAATTTCACTCTTATTTTCTATCCAAAATGTGTTTTCACAAAATTCCTTACTAATTTCATATAATTTTTTTGTATTAGAACTATGTTTTCCACCTATAACAATCATTGTATCACATTTCTTAGCTAACTCTCTACAAGAATTTTGCCTTTCAAATGTTGCACTACATATTGTATTGTGGAATCTTATGTTCTCGTACCTTTCAAAATAATCCTTAATTTTTTCAAATTTATTTAGATTATATGTAGTTTGAAAAACTACACAAAATTTCTTATTATTAATTTGATTTTCTTTTGATTTAAAATCTTCTAAATCTTGAAAAATCAATGCTTCATTGTTGCACCATCCTTTAATACCTATTAGTTCAGGATGGTCTTTGTTACCAAACAAAATAATTGTATAATCATTATTATAACAGTCTTGAACGATTTTGTGTATCTTTTTTACTTTAGGACATGTAGCATCAATTATTTCCAATCCTTTGTTCCTGGATTCCTCATAAACACTCTTACTTACTCCATGGCTTCTAAATATAATTTTATCGCTTTTTTCATTCTCTATACTGTTAACGTCATTTAACACAATGAGCCCTTTATTTTCCAGCTCTTTTTTAACGTCGTTATTATGTATTAAATCACCATAGCAGTATATATGTTTATCATCTTCTAATGCATTATATGTTATTTCAAGAGCTCTTTCAACTCCAAAACATGTTCCCAGGTGTTCAGCTTTTTCAATTTTTTTATTTTTCATTAAACTCTTCCTTTAAACCGTATATTCTTTCCATTATGTCTTCGCTTATTTTCTGATAATCTTCTGAGCCTAATTTTTGGTCGTAATATTCTTCTAAGTCGATAAAATCTCCATAATATATATCAATTTTATTGAAAAACTTATAATTAGATTCTATATAGACAGGAAGTATTTTTTTCTTTGCCTTAGTAGCTATAGCAGATATTCCACCTTTAGCTGATGATTCTTTTTTATCTGTAACTCTTGTACCCTCAGGAAAAATCCCTAATATTTCATTATTTCTTAAAATTTTCAAAGAGTTTTTTATAGCTGAAAGACTATTTCCTTGTCTATCTACAGGAAAAGCTCTTAGTCTATCTAAAATAAATTTTAGAAATACATTATTATAGAGTTCTTTTTTTGCCATATAACGTATATGGTTGTTGTGGGTTATAGCCACAAGTACTGGGTCAAGCATAGATGCATGATTTCCACATACTATATAACTTTCATCAAAATCTTTTATTTTACTATTTTTGCCGTACACTTTTATTCTAAACACTAATTTTAAAACTACTCGTGCAATAGCAGCAACAACTGTATAAAACAATTAAATCCCCCTACCTAAGTCGATGTGTTGTGACATATCATCAACTACTTCTTTTATTGACTTATTACTGGAATCTATAACAACTGCATCATCTGCCTTTTCCAATGGTGCTATTTCTCTGTTTGTATCATTGTAGTCTCTATCTTTTATAGATTCATATATATCTACATACTTTACTTCTAATCCTTTTTCTTTAAGTTCTTTAAATCTTCTTTTTGCTCTTTCATCAACGGTGGCAGTAAGATAAAACTTATACTCTGCATTAGGAAATACTTTAGTACCAATGTCGCGACCATCCATAATGATGTTTTTATCTTGAGAGATTTTTTCTATTATTTTTTGAACAAAATCTCTAATAAAGCTGTATTTAGAAATATCTGATGTATTCTTAGAAATCAAATCCGTATTTATCAAATTTTCTACAGGATTTCCATTTAAGTAAAATTCATTTTTATAAGTAATATTTATTTTGTCTAATTCTTTTTTTATTAAATTTTTATCATTTTTATCTATATTATTATTATGTAAATATAAAGCTATACTTCGGTATATTTTACCTGAACTTATATAGGTAAAATCAAATTTCTTGCTTAATTCTTTAGCTATGGTACTTTTACCGGCTCCAGCTGGACCATCTATTGCTATAATCATTAAAACTCCTTAATCAATATCTTTTCTAAGATTTTTAGCTTCATTAAGATATATATTACATACATCCTTTAATTTAACATTATTTCTTAAAAAAATCAAAATTCTTATACATTTCTTAAGACTTCCTTGAACTTTCATCTCCTGCATACATAATAAAGATATTTCAGTAAAGCCTATTTCTCTTGCGAATTTAGCCGGATAAACTGCATCGACATCTTCTGTGCAGGTGAAAATTATAGATTCTACATCTTTTATTTCTAATGAATTTTCCTTCATTACTTCATTTAGCAGTTCGATAGTATTTTTTCTTATATCTTCTACTGTATTCTCTTTTACTGTTGTTGCGCCTCTAATAGTATATCTATTCATAAAATCACCTCTAACATTATAATATAAAATACAAATTAAAACAACATAAAATAAAACTAAGCTATTAAATATCCTTAAATAGCCTCCTATAAACAAAATAACCGGTATAATAACCGGCTATTTATTATAATTTTCTTTGTTTTTACTATCAAAATCTTGATTGTATATACTGTATCTCTCCCAAACATTTTCTAAAAGGTCGAAATACTTTACAATATCATCTTTCTCCCTTAAGCCTATATTGATTATAATTGAATTAATTAAAGCTAATGGAGTTACCAAAGAATCAACAAAAGTTGCCATATTGCTTTTTCCTAACAATGCTACATCTGACATTTGGTAAAAAGGCGATGATTCTGTATCTGTTATAGAAAGAATCTTAGCTTTTCTCTCTTTAGCAAAGTTTGCAGCATCCATAGTTTGTTTTGAATATCTGGGATAACTTAAGCATATAAGCAAATCATTTTCAGATATTCTTACCATCTGTTCAAATATAGAAAAAGATCCTACATTAATTACCTTTACATTGTCCAGTATTACATCAAGATAAAATCCAAGATAAAGAGCTAAGGTGTGTGATACCCTCATACCGATAATATAAATTTTATTAGCATTGAAAATTAAATCAGTAGCTTCATCAAGCTTTTTTTGACTTAGATTGTCAGCTAAATTTTTCAAGCTAGATATTTCATTTTTCAGTACCTTTTTAACGAATTCCTCTGAATCATCGGAATCATCATCTAAACTCAATCTTTGAACTGTTGTTAATTTATTTTTGATCATAACCTGTAGTGCTTTTTGCAATTCTGGAAATCCGTTAAAGCCCAAGGCTGTTGCAAACCTAACCACCGTTGATTCACTTACATCTACAGTATTTCCTATTTTTGCAGCAGTCATAAAGGCTGCTTTATCATAGTGATCAACGATAAACTGTCCAATTAATTTCTGTCCTTTGCTAAATTCGTGAAAATTTTCTTTTATAACTTCAATTAGGTCGTCACTTCTGTCAATGTTCATACCATCATCCTTTATACTAGTTTTAGACCCTCCTGAAATGCTTTTTTATTGATTTCTTCTGTTCCTGGAGGTATTCTGTTTAGAATTGCCTCCTGTAAAGATTCTTCATCAATAATGTTAGATATACTGCATATTGCCCCAAGAGATACTATATTAGCAACCATTGGTTTTTTAAGTTTATCATAAGCTGTACTTATAATTGGCAATCTGTATATTTTTGCCTCAAGAGTTTCATCTATTTCGATTTTTTCATCTACTACCAGTATACCATCTTTTTTCAAAGAATCAATATATTCATCATAAGATTTTTGAGTTAGGGAAAGTAGTAAATCACATTTCTCAACCTTCGGATAATTAATTTCTCCATCACTTATTATAACTTCTGCTTTACTTGCTCCACCTCTTGCTTCAGGACCGTAGGATTGTGATTGAATAGCATTTTTACCACTAATGATACCAGCATCTGCTAATATGATACCTGCTAATATTAAACCCTGTCCTCCAGAACCACTTAATCTAACTTCATATTTATTTGACATAATTACTACTCCTTTTCAAATAGGTCTATAATTTTATCATATCTCGCTGTGTATTCTTCTTCTTCAGAATTATGGAATTCACCTATCAACATTTTACCTTCAGCTAACTCAGGTTTCTTCTTAGCTATTCTTATATCAATAGTATCTTCCTTAAGTGATTTCATCATATCCACAGCATTTCCTTTTTTGTTTTTACGTCCGTAATATGTTGGGCATACACTTATACCTTCTATAAAAGAGAATCCTTTGTTGTCAAGACCGTTTTCTATTAACTTTTCAATAATTCTAGCATGATATGCGGTAGATCTTGCTACGTATGTTGCTCCAGCAGATTTTGCTAAATCGCATAAATCAAAAGTTTTATCAATATTTCCATATGGTACTGTAGTTCCATAATCATTTGTAGGTGTAGTTGGTGAATACTGACCCCCGGTCATTCCGTAAATATTGTTATTAAATACTATTGTAGTTAAATCGATATTTCTTCTACAGGCATGAATAAGATGATTCCCACCAATAGCAGCAGCATCTCCATCTCCGGTAATTACTATTACATGAAGATCCGGTTGAGACATTTTAATACCTGTTGCAAAGGCCAAAGCTCTTCCGTGAGTTGTATGCAATGTGTTAAAATTCATATATCCGGGAGCTCTTGAAGAACAACCTATACCAGATACTATAACTACTTTGTCTCTGTCTAACCCTTTATTACTTATTGCTCTTGCTATAGCATGCATTAATATACCATGTCCACAACCCGGGCACCATATATGAGGTAATTTATCTTCCCTAAAATTATCTTTTACAATATCACTAACTATCATCTTATAGCCTCCTTAACAAAGTCTTTTAATTCTGTAGGAGTAATTAAGTGTCCATCGATCTTTCCATAAAAATCAACTTTACACTTATCACTTGATACTCTTTTTACTTCATTTACATATTGTCCTAAGTTCATTTCTGCAACTATTATATTATTAACTTTTTCAGATATTTCTTTTATCTTTTCATCAGCAAAAGGCCATATAGTAATAGGTCTAAATAATCCTGCTTTTATACCTTCACTTCTAAGGTTATCTACAGTTTCTTTAGCGGTTCTAGATGTAGAACCAAATGATATAAAAGCTACCTCTGCATCATCCATTTTATATTCTTCATATTTTATTATATCGTCTTTGTTCTTTTCTACTTTATTCAATAATCTTCTAATTTGAGTGTCAGCTATTTCTGAATTATTACTTGGGAATCCAAATTGGTCATGCACTAACCCCGTTACATGATATTTGTATCCACTACCAAAGTCTGCCATAGGTGGCACTAAATCTTCAGTGTTTTCATATGCTAAATACTCATCTTTAGGACAAGTAGGTTTCTTTCTATCAAATATTTCTTTATCCTTAATTGAATTTAAATCAACCTTTTCTCTCATATGAGCTATTACTTCATCTAATAATAAAATAACCGGCGTTCTATATTTTTCAGCATTATTAAAAGCATCTATAGTTACTTCATATATTTCCTGTACAGAGTTTGGATATAAAGCTATTACTGGGTGATCTCCATGAGTTCCCCACTTAGCCTGCATTATATCTCCTTGAGCTGGAGAAGTTGGTAATCCAGTACTAGGTCCTCCTCTTTGTACATTAACTACAACACAAGGTATTTCTGCAATACATCCGTATCCTAGGTTTTCCTGCTTAAGTGAAAATCCAGGACCACTAGTTGCAGTCATAGCCTTTTTACCAGTAAGGGCTCCACCTAATGTAGCTGCCATTCCTGCTATTTCATCTTCCATTTGTATAAATCTTCCGCCAATTATCGGAAGTTTTTGAGCTGATAATTCAGCTATTTCTGTTGATGGAGTTATTGGATAACCGGCAAAGAAATTCATTCCAGCAGCCAGGGCTCCTTCAACACATGCTTCATTACCCTGCAGTAATCTAATATTCTTTTCCATTATTCTTCGTCACCTCCGAGAAATATTGCAAAATCCGGACATAAGATTTCACACTGTCTACACTGTATACATCTGTCTTCAGCTTTGATATCAATTTTTCCATCTTTTAATTGTAATACATCTTTGGGACAAAACTCTACGCAAATCCCACAACCTTTACACCATTCTTTATTTATATGCAATTTTTGGGATGCACTCATAAATGCTACCTCCTAATATTATTTTCACAAGTAATGATAACAGAGTTGAAAACGTTATGCAAGAAATTATTCATGATAAAATCTAATTGAAGGATTGCTTTCATTTATTGCAATATAACGGTGAATAAAGCCAAATAATTGCTTTTAATCAAAAAAAATGCATGAAAGAAAAGTTTAGTATCATGCATTCTTTTGAATTATAAAAACTTCCGGTGGGTAATTATTTACATTTATTAGTTTTAAATTCATAATTGAAAATTTTTTCGGATCAATTTTTTCTAAATATTTGAAGATTTCATTACGCTCTTTACTTTCATCCTGCCCTGTGTATGCTACTATCACTGTTATTCCCTTTTTACTTAATAATTTTAAAACTTTTTCTAAAGAAATAATGGTTTCTTTAGGATCTGTTTTAATATTTGAGGGACTATTTGGCAAATACCCTAAATTATAAATTGCGAAATCTATTTTATCTGAAATATATTGATTTATATTACTGTGACTGTCTTGAATCAATTTATAATTGCTATAGCTGCATTTTTCATCCAAAAGCTTACGTGTTCTTTTGATTGCTTCCTCTTGTATATCAAATGAAAATAAAAAACCTTTTCCTTGCAAAGTGTTGCATAAATATAAGCTATCGAACCCGTTGCCGGAAGTGCAATCTAAAACTATTGATTCTTTTTTTAGGTAATTTTCGATTAGAAAATGGCTCAATTCTACAAAATTAAAAAAATTCATTTTTACAGAGATTTTAAATAATCAACTTCCTTCTTAGTTAAATATCTCCAGTTACCCTCCTTCAAATTTCCAAGTACAAGTTTACCTATGGCGACTCTTTTTAAAATTAAAACATCTGCTCCAAAAATTTCAAACATTTTTCTTATCTGTCTATTTTTTCCTTCGTCTATAGAAATATACATATTCGTATTACCTTTACTTTTACTAATTACTTCTATTATAGATTTATTGGTTTTATATCCATCAATTTCTACACCATTAGAAAGTGTTTGTATTTCTTTATTATTAAGAACCTTATTTACCTTTACAAGGTACTTTTTATATACTTCATGTTTTGGATGGGTTAATTTATATGTTAGATCTCCATCATTAGTTAGAATTATTAACCCCTTTGAGTCGTAATCTAGTCTACCTACTGGATAAATTCTTTCTTTTACATCTATCATATCAACAACAGTTTTTCTATCAAATTGATCATCTGCTGAAGTTATCACTTCAACGGGTTTATTCAACATTACATAAACTGTTTTTTCTTCTAATTTTATTTCCTTACCGGAAACTGTTACCTTATCATTCCCCACATCTACTCTATAGCCGGGATTTTTTTCTACATTATTATTAATCTTTACTTTACCCTGAAATATTAACTCATCTGCTTTTCGTCTAGACGTATAGCCACTGTGACTAATATATTTATTCAGTCTCATTATCTTCATCCTCTTTCTGTTCTTTTTCCAAACTTCTTAAATCATCATCATAAGGCAGCTTTGGAAGCTCCTCTAAAGATTTTAGTCCAAAATAAGATAGAAAATCTTTAGTAGTGCCGTATAATAGAGGATTTCCCGGTTTGTCCAATTTATCTACTACCTCTATCAGACTTCTATCTTTTAGAGCATTTATTATATAGCTGGATTTTATACCTCTTATTTGTTCTATTTCTATTTTAGTAATAGGTTGTTTGTAGGCTATGATGGAAAGAGTCTCCATTGCAGCGTCAGAAAGTCCTCTATGGGTATTTGGTTTGTATAAGGAAGATATATACTGATAGTTTTTATCTTTTGTTTTTAGTTGATAACTATCGCCAAATTTTTTCAAAATAATACCCCTATCTTCATTTTCATAATCTAAAATAAGGGAATTAATAGCATCTTCTATTTTCTCTTTACTTATTTGTAAAATATCCATCATGTCTTTAATATCAAGGGGATCTCCCCAAATAAACAGCATACTTTCAACTGCGCTTTTTATTTCTGTACTATTCATAGTCACCTCTCTACTTGCTTATTAAATATATATCTTCAAAAAGATTGTCCTGTATTATTTTTATTTTATTGTCTCTAGACATTTCTAATATACTCAAAAATATAGCTATAATAAAACCTTTATTAAAATCTATTTTAAATATATCTAAAAGACTAACTTTAGGTTTTTCCTTCAATATGTTTTTTATAATTTGAATACATTTCGTTACACTGTACTCATCATATCTAATATTGAACTTAGGTGATTCTCTACCTATTTCGATTTTCCTACGTTTTAATAAAGAATTAATAGAATTAAGCAGATCGTATACGTTTATTTCTTCAAATAAAATTTGTTCATTGAATTTAAAATCATATTCTACTTCTTCTTTAGGTTTTGGAAGAAATTTTAATTCCTCTTCTTCTCTATCTCGAAATTCTTCGCTAACATTTTTAAATAGTTTATACTCAATCAATCTGTTGACTAAATCCTGTCTAGGGTCATCTTCTTCATTTTCAGTAAAAGTAGGAAGCAGCATCCGGGACTTTATTTCTATAAGAGTGGATGCCATTAAAATAAATTCACTTGTTACATCCATACTGTACTCAACCATCTTATCTAAATATGATATATACTGTTCAGTTATTTCTGAGATAGGAATGTCATAGATTTCTATCTCATGCTCTTCAATTAAATGAAACAGCAAATCAAAGGGTCCTTGAAATTTATTTAGATTTACTATGTATTCCATAATTTACTCCTATTCGTTCTCGTGATATCCTTCTGAATCCACATATCCATATATAATTCTTGGTTTATCTACAATTTCTTCACTAATAGATACAGCTGATTTAATTTTTTCAGCAATTTCATCGTTGTTGTTTATATTCGAATGTATATAAGCTATAGCTTCACCTTTTTGGACTTTATCTCCAACTTTTTTGGATAAAACTATACCTGCTGAATAATCTAATTCACTTTCTTTATTCTCTCTTCCGGCACCGGTCATCATAGCACTTATACCTATTTCCTTTGCGTCGATACTTTTAACGTAACCATCTTTATTAGACTTAACTTCAATAATATTACCGGCTTTAGGAAGTTTTTCTATATTTTCAATTACAGCAACATCTCCCTGCTGCATTTTCACAAATTCTTTAAATTTATCAAAAGGAGTACTGCTTTCAAGCATTTCAGAAGTCTTTTCCAAACCTTCTTCTACACTCTCAACCTTACCTACCATTTTAAGCATTACAGCATTTAAGTATTTACACAAGTTAGCAAAATCTTTTGGTCCTTCATTTTTTAAAGTTTCGATTGCTTCTTTAACTTCCAGAGCATTACCGATTTTATTGCCAAGAGGTTGATCCATATTTGTTAAAACGGCATAGGTCTTTTTATTAAATCTATTTCCTATATCCACCATTTCCTTTGATAGTTTAATGGCATCTTCCAGGTCTTCCATAAAGGCTCCAGAACCAACTTTTACATCTAATAAAATGTAGTCTGCTCCTCCTGCTATTTTTTTAGACATTATACTGCTGGCAATTAAAGAAATATTATCTACTGTAGCCGTTACATCTCGCAAAGAATACAATTTTTTATCTGCCGGTACCAAATTTCCAGTTTGACCTGCTATAGCAAACCCAACCTTATTTACTATGTCGAACATTTTTTCTCTAGTTAAATTCACATTAAAACCTTTTATAGATTCCAGTTTATCTATCGTGCCACCAGTATGACCTAATCCTCTTCCTGACATTTTAGAAACTTTAAGTCCAAAGGAAGCCATTAAAGGCAACAGTACTAATGAAGTTTTGTCTCCTACTCCTCCAGTACTGTGTTTATCTACTTTTATACCATCTATTTTAGAAAGATCTACAGTATCTCCGGATTCTATCATAGCCTTTGTTAAATCAAAGGTTTCTTCCGGAGCCATTCCTTGAAAATAAATAGCCATAAGAAGAGCAGATACCTGATAATCAGGTATCTCGTTCTTTACATATCCATCTACTATATATTTTATCTCTTCATTAGTTAACTTTTCACCTAATTTTTTTCTTTCAATAATATCATATACTCTCATATTATTTATCCTTAATTAATATTTTATCTAATTGACTTTCTCCATTAAGATCATTTTCTATATTAAAATTATCTAAGATAGTTTTAGCAATTGAGCCAAAAGATTTTACTGTATCTAAGTTGTTATTCTCTTTTATCCCTTTTCCGTAAAAAATTATAGGAACATATTCTCTTGAATGGTCGGTACTTTTTGTTGTAGGATCGCAACCGTGGTCTGCAGTGATGATTAACAAATCATCATCTTTTAAATTCTCTATTATTTCAGGAAGTTTTAAGTCGAATTCCTTTAAAGCATTACCGTATCCTACAAAATCATTTCTATGACCGTAAATCATATCAAACTCTACTAAATTTGTGAAAATTAAGCCTTCAGTGTCTTCATTCAATTCTTTTAAAGTTGTCTCAATACCATCCATATTATTTTTTGTATGAATAGCCTTAGTCATACCTCTGCCTGCAAAGATATCTTCTATTTTACCTATAGCTACTACGTCTTTTGAATCTTCTTTCAAGTAATCAAGTAAAGTTTTGCTAATAGGTTCTAAAGAAAAATCTTTTCTCTTATCAGTTCTTGTAAAACTACCGGGTTCTCCGACAAATGGTCTTGCTATTACTCTTCCAACGCCGTGTTCTCCCTGTAGTATATCTCTTGCTATTTCACAAACCTCATATAATTCTTCATGACTTAGTACATCTTCATGGGCTGCAATTTGAAAAACACTATCTGCAGAAGTATATACTATTAAAGCTCCTGTTTCTATATGTTTTTTACCCAGTTCTTCAATGATGACGGTTCCTGAAGCGGCTTTGTTACCTAATGTTTTTCTATTGGTTCTTTTTTCAAATTCATCTATTACTTCTTTAGGGAATCCATCTGGATATGTTGGGAAAGGATTTTCAAGTAGTAATCCACTTATTTCCCAGTGTCCTGTAGTTGTATCTTTTCCTTTTGATAGTTCTTCCAATCTACCATACGTACCCGTTGGTGTTATTTCTTTATTTTTAATTTCTTCCAGACCATCTATGTGTGTAATTCCTATTTTTTCTAAGTTAGGTAATTTAAAATTATCATTTTCCTGGTATACATGAAGCAGAGTATTACTTCCTTCATCTCCGTACACATCAGCATCTGGAGCTTCTCCAACTCCTACACTGTCCAGTACTATTATAACTGCTCTTTTAAACATTTTACTTCCTCCTTTATGCTCTTGGATGATTTTTGCTAAATTCGTCCAAGACTTTAACATCATAGTTCTTAACATACTGCTGGGTTGTTTGAATACTATTGTGTCCCAACATTTGACTAACAGCCTGTAAACTTGCTCCGTTATTCAACAAGTGGAAGGCAAATGTATTTCTGATTACCTGTGGTGTAATATTTTTCTTAATATTAGCTTGATTAGCATATTTTTTTATTTTTTTCCAGAAACCCTGTCTGGATAATCTTTTACCACTTTTATTTAAAAATATGTACTTAGAATCTTTTCCCTTTTTTAGTTTTGCTCTATCATCATCGATATATTTAATTAAAAATTCATCCGCCTTTCTTCCAATAGGTAAAACTCTATCATCCCCAATCAAAATGTACGGACCGTTTCTTTTGAAATCTTCCATCTTCAAATCAACAATTTCCGAGACTTTTATCCCGGTTGAATACATTAGCTCAAGCATAGCTCGGTCTCTTAAACCGTAGTAGTTGTTTAAATCAGGTTTTTCAATTAGTTTAATCATCTCATCTTCCTTAAGGTAATCAGACTGTTTAGTTTCTACCTTAGGGGTTTTTACTTTATAGCACGGATTGTTTGTTACTAATTTTTTATTGTAGCAGTAATCATAGAAAAATCTTAAGGATGATAATATTCGTGCTAAAGTCGAGGTGCTTCTGGATTGATTTTGCAAATGTATAATATATGATAATACATTTGTTTTTCTTACGGTTAACAAATCAACAGAATCATTACAATTATTAATGTAGTCATAAAATTTATGAATATCATTAATATAAGAATTAACGGTATTTTTAGATTTTCTCGTGCCTTTTTTTAAATAATTTTGATATTCAATTAAAAGTTCTTCCAATTAAATCACCCTACTTATTTATGAATTGATTGTAGTATAAAACTGCTGATACCGTCTTAGAATCTTCAATTTTATTTTCTTTTATATCTTCTAAAACTTGATCATAAGGAAGTTTGATTATTTCAATAAATTCGTCATCGTCGCATTCTATGGATTTTTCTATTAAATTACTTGCTTTGTAAACATATATTTTTTCTTTAGAAAATCCCGGACTAGAATATATACTAAACAATAACTCCATCTTTTCCGAAGTATAACCTATCTCTTCAGCAAGCTCTCTTTTAGCAGTTTCTTTAGGTGACTCTCCCGGATCTATTTTTCCCGCCGGCAACTCCAGCAGATAATCTTCTATAGCCTTTCTGTACTGCTTTACGAAAAATAGATTATTATCCTTGTCAAAAGCAATTACAACTACAGCATCTGCATTTATTACAATTTCTCTTTTTGATGTTTCTTTATCAGGTAATTCAACATCCAAAACTTTTAATTCTAATATTTTTCCCTTATAAATGCTTTCTTCTTTTATCGTCTTTTCCATATTTACCCCTAACTACTTGAATTTATAATTAATTCTTCAGAATTCTTTAATGAACTGTTTGTTATTCTATCTCCACTAAGAAGTCTAGCGACTTCCTCAACTCTATCTTCAAATGATAATTTTTCCACCTTGCTTTCAGCTTTCATATTATCAATATATTTTTCAATTTTAAAATGATGGTCGGCACTAGCTGCTACCTGTGGTGAATGAGTTACACAAATTATTTGATGTTTTTTAGAAATTTTCTTGATTTTTCTACCTATTAAAAATGCTGTTTTACCACTAATGCCTGTATCAATCTCATCAAATATCATTGTTGGAATATCATCAATTTTATTTAAAATAGATTTTAAGGCCAGCATAATCCTTGATACTTCACCTCCCGAGAGTATATTGGAAAATGATTCCAATCTGCTTCCAGGATTTGTTGAAATTAAAAATTCTACTACATCGATACCATTTACATTAAATTTACTGCTCTCTTCAATAGATATCTTAAATGTTATATTCTTCATATTTAATTCTTCAAGTTCTTTAGTAACACTATCTTCAAGACTTGAAGCATTTTCTAATCGAATATCGTGTATTTTATAAGCCAGTTTTTTTAGTTCTTCAATCAAAGAATCCTTTTCTTTATTGAGAGTTTCGTACTCGTCATTTAATCCTAATAAAGAATTTAACTCATTTGTATTTTCTTCCTTCTTCTTTATTATATCAGATACTTCAAGTTTATACTTTCTCTTTAATTCATTTATTGTAGATAATCTGTTATTTATATTTTTTAACCTGCTTTGGTCCACTTGAATATTTTCAATATAATTACGTAAGTCGTAAGCTATATCTTTAATCTCTTCATACTTATCGTTTATCATATCTTCAAGCTTCTTTATGTCTTCATCCAAGTCCGACACCTGGGATAGTTCACTGATAATAGTACTTAATTTTTCTACAACGGAGTCTTCAGCATAATTTAGATTATAGTTAGCTTGATTTAGATTACTGTTTAATTTATCAATATTCGAAAGATATTTATGTTCTACAAATAGTTCTTCTTCTTCATTTTCTTTTAAATCGGCTTTTTCTATTTCATTAATTTGAAATCTTAAAAATTCTATTCGATCTTCTTTATTTTCCAGTTTTTTCTCGATATTATTTAACTTCCTATTAATACCTATGAGTCTATCATATTTGATTTTATATTCGTGTTTTAACCCGGAAAT
This sequence comes from Bacillota bacterium, assembly GCA_033549325.1. Classification (GTDB taxonomy): domain Bacteria; phylum Bacillota; class Clostridia; order Tissierellales; family Dethiosulfatibacteraceae; genus UBA8670. Next base: position 28,599 of record JAWSUU010000011.1, read on the forward strand.
TTTTTCCTTGATAAACTCATCTAAAATTTCAATATGCTTTTCTTTATCTAATATACTCTGCTGTTCGTACTGTCCGTGTACATCAATCAAATATTCTCTAATTTCCTTTAAAAAATTAATGTTTACAAGAGTACCGTTTATTTTAGCTGTAGATCTGCCGGTATTGTATATCTTTCTACTGATAACTATTCCCGTTTCTCTGTCGAATTCTACATCATTTTCTTTTAGAAGCTTTTCTAGATGGTGGTTTCCCACAAAAAATAAACCTTGGACAACAGCTGTATCTTTTTTGTTGCCTACAAAGTTTCTATTTGACTTTTCACCTAAAAGCTGCAGAACTGCATCAATTATCATTGACTTTCCTGCTCCGGTTTCTCCTGTAAAAGCATTAAATCCTTTAAAAAAATCAACTTCAATGTTATCGAATATAATAAAGTTACTAATACTTAAATTAGCAAGCATACTTCCTCCATTAGTTAATCAAGCCGTATAGTGATTCCTTTAATTCTTCTACTTCTTCTTCCCCATCTTTTACAGCTATAAATACAGTATCATCTCCTGCAATACTTCCTACTATAGAACTAAACTGTAGAGAATCTATTGCTGAACCGCATATTTGAGCTGCGCCTGGAATAGTTTTAATAATAACCAAGTTTCCCGAAGTCTCTATTGTTATTATAGAGTTTTTAAATATTCTTACCAGTCTATCAGATATAGAGTTTTGACTCTCCTGAATAGTACCGTACTTATATTTACCTGTTTTGCTTGTTACTTTAATAAGTCTAAGTTCTTTTATGTCTCTTGATATAGTTGCTTGAGTTACTTTGATTCCTGCTTTTTTTAACTCCTCAGCTAATTCTTCCTGAGTTTCAATCTCTTTTTCATTGATAAGTTCTAGTATTTTTGTTTGTCTAGTATATTTCTTCATTTCTACACTCCTGTAATTTTATTAATATAGTTTATATTATTGCATATTTATAC
>JAWSUU010000012.1:0-28246 GCA_033549325.1 Bacillota bacterium
TTTGTTAAGTATCCTTAATAATCGAGGGTTATATTTTGTCCCTATTGAGCGTATCCTTTTTATATCAATGCTTTCGCGACTTGTTATAATAATAACGAAATAAATATTTTTACTATGATTTTAAAATTAGTTTTTTAATGATATTTGCTTTTTTTGAATTATATATAAAATTTCTTGCATTTTTTGATTTGATTTTTGATTTTTATATTTTTTATTGTATTTTTTTACATGTTTTTTTAGGAAAATGTTTCCAAGTATTGTGATTCTTTTAATTTTGCACTTGCACCATTATGGTTTTAAAAGAATTATTTTTGTTTTTATATGCGCTATATGAAAGTTATATTTGACAACTTGCATTTCCTTTGTTATAATGTAACCATAATAAAGTATATAGGAGGTAGTAATTATGAAAAAAGAAATGAAAGTAGATGTAAAAAAAGATGCAAAACCAAAATTCAAGATATGTAGAACCGTAACTTGCATACACAATATTGACAACAAATGTATGTTAGATAAGTGTGAATTATTTGAAAGAAGTTTAAGACAAGAATATTAAAAAAATGCCAGTAAAACTGGCACCTTTTTTTTTGCTCTTTTTTAATTTTAGTTAATCTTTTCCAATTTCAATCCTGTATCCTTACCATTTAGATTCTCAGTTTTAAAATCTTCTCTTACTTCATTTATTATTTTTACTGCTAATGTTTCTTTCTTTATGTAGTCTTCGTATATCTCAACAGCTTTCTCTATTTCTTCCGGTCCGTTGTAATAAATCTCAATATTGTCCATCATTTCGTAGCCGTTGTTTTTTCTCATCTGCTGTACTTTTGAAATAAATTCTCTTGCATATCCTTCATTAATTAGTTCTTCATCTAAGTTGGTATCTAATATAACGAAAAGATTGTTTTCCATTGAGATATTGTATCCTTCTTTAGAATCTATTCTTATATCTAAAAGCTCTTCGTCAATTTCTACAGTTTCACCATCTAATTCCAGTTGATAAACTCCACCTTTTTGTACTGAATTTATTATTTCAAGTTCATCTGATTCTCTTAGAGCCTTTGCAAAATCTTTTACTTTATTTCCAAATTTAGGTCCTGCTACCCTAAAATTAGGTTTAAGACTGAAATTCATATATTCTCTTAGGTTTTTTTCAAATACTACTTCTTTGATGTTTAATTCTTCTTTAATCAAAGGAGCTAAATCTTTTATTAATTCTTCGTGTTTTCCGTCTATATGTATTTTTCTAAGAGGTTGTCTAACCTTTATTTGTTCTGTATCTCTTGAAGCTCTGCCAAGTTTAACTAGATTTCTTACAAGATCCATTCTCTTTTCAGTTCTATCATCAATTAGAGATTCTTTGTATTCTGGGTAGTAATCTAAATGCACTGAAGTTTTTCCTGTAAGTTTTCCATATAGTTCTTCGGCAATATATGGAGCGTAAGGTGCTATTAATAATGATACATCTCTTAACACTTCATATGTTGTAGCATAAACGGATTTTTTATCATCAGATAATCCTGAAGCCCAAAATCTTCTTCTTGATCTTCTTATGTACCAGTTAGATAGATCTTCATTTACAAATTCTTGGATTCCTCTTACTACTTTAGTAAGGTCGTACTCGTCCATACTTTCTCTAGATAATTTAATTAAATTATTTAGTTTTGATATTATCCACCTGTCTAATTCAGGTCTTTTCTCGTAATCTACTTCAAACTCTCTTGGATCTACTTCATCTGTATTTGCATAAAGAGAGAAAAATGTATAAACATTTTTTATAGTTCCGAAGAATTTACTCATTACTTCTTTTAATCCATCTTCATCGAACTTAGTTGGAGTCCATGCCGGTGAAACATATAATAGGTACCATCTTAAAGCATCTGCACCGTACTGGTCAAACAGCTCAAAAGGATTTACAGTATTTCCTCTAGATTTGGACATTTTTTTACCGTGCTTATCTAGTATTAAGTCGTTTACTAAAACCTTCTTGTAAGGAGATTTCCCAGTTACAAAGGTCGATATAGCTATTAGTGAATAAAACCATCCTCTTGTTTGATCTATACCCTCACATATGAAATCTGCAGGGAATAGATCATCAAAGTTTTCCTTATTTTCAAAAGGATAATGATGCTGTGCAAAAGGCATTGAACCGCTGTCAAACCAGCAGTCTATTACATCTGGAACCCTTTCCATTTTTCCGCCGCATTTTGGACATTCTAGATGAATATCATCTACATATGGTCTGTGCAGTTCTATATCTTCACTTATTTCTTCTAATGCTCTTTCTTTTAGTTCTTTTCTTGAACCTACACTTTCAGTATGTCCGCAATCACAAGTCCATACAGGCAGTGGAGTACCCCAGTATCTGCTTCTTGATATTGCCCAATCGTTTAGATTTTCCAGCCAGTTTCCAAATCTTTTTTCTCCCACATAATCAGGATACCAATCTACTCCGTTATTGTTTTCAATTAGCTTATCCTTTAACTTAGTCATTTCTATATACCAGCTTGGTTTAGCATAGTAAAGTAAAGGAGTTTTACATCTCCAACAATGTGGATAGTTATGATCTATAGTCTCTTTTTTAAATAGTTTTCCTTCTTCTTTTAACCATCTTACTATATGAGGATCAGCATCCATTACAAATTGTCCTTCCCATATAGTATCTGTGTATTTACCATCTTCATCTACAGGTTGAAGTACCGGAAGGTCGTATTTTACTCCTGTGCTGTAATCATCTTCACCAAAGGCTGGAGCAGTATGAACTATCCCTGTACCATCTTCTGTAGTTACATATTCTCCATTAGCTACAAAGAAAGCTTTTTTATCCGGCTTGACAAAAGGCATAAGTTGTTCGTATTCTAAATACTCAAGATCCTTGCCCTTCATTTCTTCTAATATTTCATAGTCATCCTCTACAATTCTCTCAGCTGATTTTTTCTCTAATATTAATATTTCGTCGTTTACCTTTATCTTTACATATGTTTCTTCCGGATGAACTGTAAGACATACATTGGCAGCTAAAGTCCAAGGTGTAGTAGTCCAAACTAAGAAATACTCATCTTTATCTTTAACCTTAAATTTCACATATACTGTAGTGGTTTTTATTTCTTCATATCCTTGAGCTACCTCGTGAGAAGCAAGTCCAGTTCCACATCTTGCACAGTAAGGAAGTATCTTATGACCTTCATATATATATCCTTCCTTGTGGAATTTATCAAGTATCCACCATACAGTTTCAATGTAGTCGTTATCTAAAGTTATATAAGGATTATCTAAATCTATAAGATAAGCCATTCTTTCAGTCATCTCTCTCCATTCACCTTCGTAGGTAAACACAGATTCTCTACATTGTTGGTTAAATTTATCTAACCCGTAGTTTTCGATATCCTGCTTATTGTTTAATCCAAGTTTTTTCTCAACTTCTATCTCTACAGGTAATCCGTGGGTATCCCATCCGGCTTTTCTTTTAACCTGATAACCTTCCATCGTTTTATATCTACATACAGAATCTTTCAACGTTCTCGCTATTACGTGATGTATCCCTGGAGAACCATTTGCAGTAGGTGGTCCTTCATAAAATATAAAACTCTCTTTGTCTTTTCTTGTTTCTACACTTTGATGCAATATGTCAATGTCTTTCCAGTGTTTTCTAATATTTTTTTCGTAATCTGAATAGGATTCCTTTGATATTTCTTCAAATTTTTTCATTAAATCTCCTCCTGAAGTATAAATTATTCCTTTATAAATAAAAAAACATCCCAAAAAAATTGGGACGATAGCAACCGCGGTTCCACCCACATTGCAGTATAATTATCCTTTACTGCCTCTCAATAATTAACGCTTATCACGTAGCTGTATACTTAATTTCCACAGCTATGCTCCTGGATGATCTTCCCATATTCAACCTTCGCAGTTTTCACCAGCCACTACGTCTCTGTTAAAAGATTTGAAAAGGTACTCTTCCAATCAATGCATGTATATTGTATTTTATGCTTATACTGCATTATCTTACATTATTATATTAAATTTGTCAATGAATCCGTCATGAATTGGATTAGGTTTTCTACTTTGTAAATATAGGTAAATCCTGAAGATAAATTACATCTTTTTTGTAGCTATCACTCTCTTTTAACACTGCAGATTTTGCTACAATTATCGCTCCTGCTTCTTCTAATATCTTCTCCATGGAATTAAAAGTACCGCCAGTGGAAACGACATCATCTAGTAAAACTACTTTTTTGCCTCTTATTCTTTCTACATCAGGTCCATTTAGAACCAGCTGTTGCTTATTTTTAGTAGTAATAGATTTCACATCGTATACTATAACATCCTTCATATATGCTTTTACTTCTTTTCTGCAAACTATATATTCTTTAAACCCTAGTCTTTCCGCAACTATATGAAGCAGGGGAAGTACTTTCGCTTCAGGACCTACTAAATAATCAAAATCTAAATCTTTAAGTTCTTTTTTTAACTCATTTGCACAGTGACTAGTAAGTTCAACATCTCCTAAAATAACAAAAGATGCTATCCATAAACTGTCATTAACCTTTACTACAGGCAGACTTCTTTTCATTCCTCTTATATCTATATCATAGTGACCCTGGTTTTTATATTCCACTTCTCTACTCCTTTTCCATACTTAATCTAATATTAAATTGATAATTCTCTTTTTATATTATATCATATTTGTAACTTAAATATAATCAATTACAGAGGTGAATATGAATAGAAACTTATACGAACTATATGGATCTTTCAATACTAAATACTTTAATAATACCTTGCCAAAACCATCTGATATAATAATAGAATGGTCCGGTAGATTAACTGCTTCTGCAGGAGTATGCTACCCTAAATCTTACAAACCAATAATTCGTTTATCCACTCATTATCACGAAGATTTTCCTGAAGATATCGAAAGTACACTTCTTCATGAAATGATCCACTTAAAAATAAAGGGACACGGAAAAGATTTTAAAAATGAAATCATTAGAATAAATTCTCTAGGAGGTAAAGTAAATAGATATTCTAAAAGAAGAGCTACAAAAAAGAAGATAAACTGGATATATAAATGTAAAAGCTGCAGTAAAGAATATGAAAGAACTCGTAAATTTTCCAATATTAATAAGTATAGATGCGGATTATGTAAAGGGAAACTTAAAGAGATAAAAGTTTAAGTTTGTAAAGATTGCTATATTTGATATAATATAGTCATAATAAAAATCAAAGGAGGACAATTTATGAATTATAAAGAATTAAAAGAATTAGTAGAAAAAAGATATTCTGTTAGAAAATTCGAAGATGAAAAAGTAGAAAAGGAAAAATTACTTGAAGTGTTAGACGCTGCAAGATTTGCTCCTTCTGCTCACAACTACCAACCTTGGCATTTTGTAGTATTAACTGAAGAAGATATGCTTCAAAAAATCCAGAGTGTATACGAACCTCAATGGTTTAAAGCAGCACCGGCTGTAATCGTAGCCTTAGTAGACCACGATAAATCCTGGACAAGAGACGATGGAAAGGATCACAGCGATGTAGATATAGGAATCACAGTAGATCACCTTACTCTAGCAGCAACAGCTAATGGTTTAGGAACCTGCTGGGTATGTGCCTTTGATGCAGAAAAATGCAAAGAAGTATTAGAACTTCCTGAAAATATGGAACCGGTAACTCTTATACCTATTGGATATCCAAAATATCCTGAAGCAAAACATAAAATAAGAGAAGAATTAGATACTATGGTTAGCTGGGAAGGATACGAAAAAAAATAACCCTTTAAATAATCAAAGCCCAAATTTAATTGTTTGGGCTTTTTTTATTCATCCATTCCAATGCTTTTTTCTCTAAATCTTTTACAAATTTATCCTTATAATCACAGTATCCATTTATATCATGAGGATATTTTTCTGCTGCTTCTTTTTTAATTTTAGCATAATCCTCTACTGACTCTTTATGTGACCTTAAATAGTCTCGAACTGCTAAATGTCTTTGGATTGCTTCTGTATTATCATACTGAAACATATGAACATGATGAGTTCTATCATCCCCACCTTTTAGGAAAAATCTTCTACCTTTAATTCCATATTCTCCTCTGGCTTCATATCCTAAATTCTTCATCTTTTCATTATATTTATCTATGTTTTCAATGTTTTTTACCACCGGCATCATATCGATAATAGGTTTTGCCTTAAGACCTGGAACTGATGTGCTCCCTATATGGTGAATTTCAATAATTTCATCCTTAAATACTTCTCTTATTAGCGCCGATTCTTCTTCAAATAATTTTGGCCAGTTTTTATCATATTCTACTACTTCTATTTTTCTCATAAACATAATTCCTCCTAATCTACTTTTATTTAATATAATTATAATTTATTTCTTCTTAAATATGAATTTTCCATATTCTACTTTATATTTCCAATTATATTATATATAACAAAACATGTTAAGGACAAGAGTGTTCTTATAAAAACAATTCAAATTGGGTATAATAACTTATGATAGAATTATTATTATCATTAAACTATTAGAAGGTGATTCAATGAAGAAGTTTGACCAAGCTCTCGAGAAAAAACCGTATATATTTTTAGATCAGATAGTATATAGATTTACAAACCACAACGTTATAGGTTCTGCAGCTGAACTTGCTTATTTTTTAGTTCTTTCAATTTTTCCTTTTTTGATAGCTCTTTTAAATATTATAACCTACACTTCCTTTGGAAAAAGTGAATTCACACTAGATATAATAAGATATGTTCCTGACGATATACAAAAAATAATAGAAGCCTTTGTAAATGATTTAAATTTTGGAAGCAGCGAAGGGTTGCTTTCTATAGCAGTAATTGGTGGTATTTTGGCTGCATCTACAGGTTTTCGAGCAATTATAAGTGCTTTAAATAGAGCTCATGAATATACTGAAAGTAGAGGTTTTTTCAAAAAAATAGGATTGAGTATTTTTTTTACTGTTATTCTTCTTCTAATGATACTACTAGTTTTTATTAGCCTAGTCTTTAGTGAATTAATAGGTAAGTTTATATTTCAATTATTCAATATAGAAGTTTTTTTCTTTATGACATGGAAGTATTTAAGATTTCTTATTTCATTTATTTTTATGATATTAGTTTTCGCTCTTATTTATAAATACAGTCCAAACATAAAAAAAGAAAATTCAATATCTTTAAAATCCACATTTCCAGGCGCTATTTTTTCATCTCTAAGCTGGATAGCCTTATCCTTGATTTTTTCATATTATGTATCAAACTTCGGCAGATATTCAGTCACCTACGGAAGTTTAGGTGGAGTTATTATTTTACTGGTTTGGCTGTTTATAAGTAGTATTGTTATAATATTAGGTGGAGAAATAAATGCAGCATTAAAGGATTTAAAACAAAGAGATTTCAAGGTCAATCCAGATAGAAGTTTTATTTTAATCACTATGAATATGTCTAAAGAAAAAAGCGAAGATAGTTAATAATAAACAAAAGCTCAAATAACTTAATCGTTATTTGAGCTTTTGTTTATTTTTTTATCTTACAGGACACACACCGCTATCGCAGCTTTCGTCTCCTATATCGAATTGTGTTTGTACTTTTTCGTATTTATTAAGTAATGAAGGTATGAAAGGTTTCATTTCTTTAACTCTCTTTTCATATTCTTCTTTGTCTATTTGTTCATAAGGTAATAGGTCGTAGAAGTTATCATCTAATGATAAGAATGAAAGAGCTACTACCTCATCCCAGTTTTTCCAAACCCATTCTTCTACTTGATCCCATTCGTCATCTCTTACATGAACAGTTATAGAGCAGTTGTGATCTACATAGTTTTCCATAAAAAGCTTGTAATTTTCTAGTTGTTCTAAAGCTGATACGTCGTATTTTGTTTTTCCATTTGGTGATTTAACTGGAAATTCTATAACTTTAGTAGTACAGGTTTTTTCATCCTGTCCAACTTCTGGGAATATAGGGTATTCTAATTCCTCACATACTTTTACTAATGGATCACTTGCATTTATTCTTACTCTTCTTATGTAATATTCTGAGTGAGAGTAGTGTACTCCACTTGATACTGTTGGTAATTGAGATAGAGTACCTTCTGGTTTTACTGTAGTTACAAGAACAGGTTTACCTTCTCCAAGTTCTTCTGCGTATTTGTCGGCTTCTTCTCTTGCTACTTTTCTAAGCTTTCTTAAAACTCTAGCCTGTTCTTTGTGATTAAGATTTACAGCATTAACCATATCCTGCCATCCTGTAAGGGAACATCCTGTAAGCTTATCTCTCTGCTGTACAGCATCCCAATCTGGTATTTCAAGTTCTACAGAAGTCATTCTGTATGCAGCTCTTACTGATAGTCTTTGAGCATTTACCAGACCATCATAATCCAGGGTACCGTCTTCTTTAACAAAGGCAAATGCATTTATTGTAGTAAGATTACATAGACCGTTTTTATCTAGAAGTATTTCTCCACAAGGATTAACTCCATTCATATTATCTCTACGTTTACTACCTGCTTCTTCGTTTACCCATCCAGGCTCTCCAGAATATCTCATCTGTTCTATCTGCCAGTGAAGTTGCTCTCTTGATGGTTTCTTTCTGTAGTATATTGAGTTGTTGCTCATTTGTCTGTGAACTATTTCTTTATCTACTATCCACTGACCGTCTATTTGTTTGTAAAGTTTATTTTTTGCTTCGATTGCTTCTCTGTCATCTACGTCTACAAGTACTATCTCAGCAGTTCTTCTTACTCCACCAACTACTACATTCTCTCCTATTATATTAGCTACATCAAGGCAGTCTATCGGTCTTAGTTTGATTCTCTTCTTGTCTTCAATAGCTCCTCTTTTCTTAAGAACCTTATCTGTTTTTATAAACATATTCTTAAGACTTGTATGACCGCTGGCAGTTCCACCGAAAGTTTTTAGTCTTTCTCCTTTAGGTCTTACGTTATCGTAGTTAATTATTACAGTTTTTATGTTTCTGTATTCGTTGCTGTGTAGTATATCTAAAAAGTGTCCTAAAGATTGTACCCAACCTTCTTTACTATCTCCTACGATGATTTTTACCGTGTTGTTGTACTGAAACTCTATACTTGTGTTGTCTTCTCTTTCATTCATCTCTATCGGGGTATAGTCTTCGTGAATTATTTCATAATCTGTTCTTATCTTTGGTAGTTGAGCTACATCATCTTTTAGGATTCTTACTCCTACTCCAGATCCTATCATTAACAGATAAAACAAGTCTCTAAACGATTTAAATCTATCTATTACTGTGAAAGCACAGTTGTAATTAGCCATAGGATAATTTTTAGCTACTGGTGTTCCGCCAACCCAGAAAGTTCTTCCTGATAAAAATTGTCTTAGATTAAAAATATTATCGTATAATTCCTCTGCTTCTGTTTTTGTAGTAGGAACTAGACTGCAGTTGTACTCTACTGCTCTTTTTACTGTTTCCCACCAGTATTCTCTTCTTCTTTCTTCTGGTAACCATCTTGAGTATGTTCTGTAATAAACAAAGTTACCCAACTGCTTCATAGGTGTGTCTCTATGCTTGTACTTGCTTAGAAACTCCTCTGTTAGTAATTTTCCGTCTCTTCTCTTTCTTGCATTTCTCGACTTATCTCTTTCATATCTGTATAGGATATATCTTTTTGCAACGTCCTTTCTCGGACTTGCCATAAGTCTGTCTTCTACCATATCCTGTATGTCTTCTACAGGTGTTGGGCTTTCTTTTTGTGATACTAATTCAAGAATTTCGTCTGCTATTTGTTTTGCTATCTCTTCATTAGGTCCTTCTTTTGTTTCTTTCATAGCTTTTATTATAGCAGCTTCTATTTTTTCTCCCTTGAATTCTACTATGTCTCCGGTTCTTTTGATAATTTTCGCCACAGCGCACCTCCTATATATTGTGGTTGATCTCTATAAATAAAATATAGTGACACAATATATTGTATCACTATATTATTAAATGTCAAATTTTAAAAACCATTTTTGTAAAGTCTATACCCTTTGATTTTTCAACATTCTGATTTTTTGACTTAGTATTGTATTTTGTATATTCCTATAATTCCAATGGTTATAAATTTTTAAAAAAAATATTGTATTTATCCTAACCAGTTGATTAAATCCTTTGTTTCTTTAAAGCAGGGATTTTTCATAAAATCATCTTCGTATTTTGATGAACACATCATAGGATGTCTGCTTATATAAAGTTTACCGGATTTAATAAAGTCTTTTCTGCTTTCCGCATGTTTACCCCAGAGAAAGTATTTAATATCTTTGTTTTTCTGTGATATGTAATTAAGGAGGTTTTCGTTGAATTTCTCCCAGATTTTTTTATGACTTCCAGGTTTTCCTACTTCTACAGATAGATAAGTATTTAAAAGTAGCACCCCTTGATTTTCCCAGCTTTTAAATAGTTTATTTGGAGATAATATTTTAAATTCTCCTTTTTTTATTTCTTTTTGTATTCGAGAAAATTTCTTTATATCACTGTACTCTGTGTATTCATTATGTACTTTGTGTATAGATCTAACAATGTTTTTTAATGAAACCTGTCTAAATTTTTCATTCCAGGATTGCAAATCTCCTACTTCGAATGCTCTTCCCGTTGCTCTTCCTTTTTCCGGATAGGGATCCTGACCTAAGATTATTATTTTAATTTTATATAAATCCTGATTTAAAAATCTAAGAACATTTTCTGAATCTGGATTTATATTATCTCCTATTTTATCTTCAATTTCAAGTATTAAATTATTATTTTTATTTAAAAACTCTTCCCAACTGTCGTGATAATTTTCTGGTATTAATCTCATCAAATGCTCCTTATTTCTTTTAATGTTTTTGATAAAAGTTTAAAATCTTCCCAAGAATCTTTTTTTGCACTAGGATTTCTAAGAAGATATGCAGGATGTAAGGTAGGTATGAATTTTATATTCCCTTTTTTATATATTCTTCCTCTGTCTTTTGTAATTTTAATATTATCATCGATAATCACTTTTGCAGATATAGAACCTAAAGATACTATGATCTTGGGTTGGATGATTTTTACCTGCCATCTTAAATAGGGTAGGCATTTTTCGATTTCTGATTCTTCTGGATTTCTATTGCCGGGGGGTCTGCACTTAACAATATTTGTTATGTAAATTTCATTTCTTGTTAGATCAATAGCTTTAAGCATTTTATCTAGAAGATTTCCTGCTTTACCTACAAAAGGTCTCCCTAATCTATCTTCATTTGAACCCGGTCCTTCTCCCACAAACATGAGGTCTGTGTTTATATTACCTTCTCCAAATACAACGTTGTTCCTACTTTCATGAAGTCTGCACCTATTACATTTAGAGCATATTCGATTTAATTCTGATAGTTTGTACATAAAAAACTCCCCTATGAAATATTATTTACATTATATCATAGGAGAGCCATTTATTATAGAATACTTTAATTATACAAAAGTCCCTCTAAGAGCTAAATACTGATCAAATATTAGCCTACTGGCTCTTGACCCAAATATATATGACTCATGTTCATTATAATACAAAGGATCTTTAAAATTCTTTGTGAAAATTACTAATACATAGCTTCCATAAGGAGTATGAATTATTCCACCATCATTTCTAGCCGCATCCATACTTCCACTTTTAGATGCAACATATACAAGCTCTTCATCACCTGTATCTTCAGAGTCTAGATAATATTGGGGTAAATTTTTAGTAAGCATTCTATTATAATGTTGATCTTTAAATATTTCTAACATCTCTCTGGAAATTTCTTTGCTCCATAATTCTTCTTTGTGTAACATTTCAAAAAATTTCCCGTAATCTTTAGGTGTTGTAGTCCCCAGTTTTTCGAATTCTTCAAAATTAATCTTGTTGTGTAGTTCTGTACTATTAAATCCAAGTTCTTTACACGTCTTATTTATGTTTTCTATACCTAAAAAATCAATTAAAGTATTTGTTGCAATATTGTCACTTATAATTATCATTATTTTAGCGAAATTTTTCGCTGTCATTTCAACACCTAAGTCAAGAGCTCTAAGTATTCCGCTTCCGGTAATATAGTTTTCTTTTTTATATCTTAATATCTCATTTGGATCTATTTTGTTTTCATGTACCTGTCTAAAAAATTCATTTAGTATGAATACTTTAATACAACTTCCAGCTTCATATCTTTCATTAGAATTTACACTTATAATATTTCCTTTAAAATCATTAGCATAAAAACTTACCTTTCCACTAAAACTAACAACTTCAGCTTTTAATCTAGCCTCCAATGATAACTTATCCATTTATACCTCCAATTATTCTATTACTTCAGGATAATGACATGCAACGTAGTGTCCATCCTTTAATTCTCTAAGTTTTGGTTCTTCTATTTTGCATTTATCTCTTGCTATAGGACACCTAGTGTGGAACCTGCATCCTGAAGGAATATTCATAGGCGAAGGTGTTTCTCCCTCAAGTACTATTCTTTTTCTTTTTCTTTTATCTCCAACTACTGCAAGTACGCTTGTAAGTGCTTGCGAATAAGGATGTCTACAAGCTCCGGCTATTAGGTCTGAAGTTCCTAATTCTACAATTTTCCCTAAGTACATTATTGCTATTCTATCAGAAATCAACCAGGCTAAAGATAAATCATGAGTTATAAAAAGAAACGATATATCTTTTTTTTCTTTCATTTCTACAAATAGTTTCAATATATCAGCTCTTACAGATGCATCTAACATAGACACTGGTTCGTCTGCTACAATAAAATCTGGAGACATAATAAAGCAAGTTGCGATAGAAACTCTTTGCCTTTGTCCACCACTTAGCTCATGAGGATATCTATAAAGAAAATCTCTTCCAGGCTTTAATCCTGCGAATTCTAAAGATTCTACTACTTTCTCTATTTTTTCTTCTTCTGATAGTTTAACCTTTGTTAATTGAAGAGGTTCAGCAACAATATCTACTACCATGAATTTTGGATTTAGGGACTGGTAAGGATCTTGAAAAATCATCTGTGCTTTTTCTCTAAACCCCTTCATATAATTTCTATTATTATTTTCTATCCCTTTCCCATCAAAGTTTATATTACCACCAGTTTTTTCCACCAATTGAAGTATTGCCCTACCAGTAGTTGTTTTACCACTACCTGATTCTCCTACTAAAGATAGTATCTCGCCCTTTTTTATAGATAGCTCAATGTCATCAACTGCTTTTACTATTTTCTTTTCTCTTCTGAAAACTTCCTTAAAAAAACTCTGTCTTATTTGGAAATGTACTTCTAGATTTTTTAAATCAACTATATTATTCATTTTTCCCTCCCCAAAGATGACATGCTACCATATGTTCACTGCTATTTATCTGCTCAAGTAAAGGATCAACTTCTTCACATATTTTACCGATTTTTTTATGGCATCTAGCGGCAAATCTACATCCTTCAGGTGGATTCAGTAAATTTGGAGGTACTCCTGGAATTGATTCAACCATTTTTCTTTCTCCGTAAATATTAGGGAAAGCTTTAATTAATTTTTCAGTATAAGGGTGCTTATAATTAAATACTATATCATCTACTGTTCCAATTTCTGCAATTTTACCAGCATACATTACGGCTATTTTATCGCATGTTTCAGTTATTATAGATAAATCATGAGTTATTATAATCATACTCATATCAAGTTTTTTTCTTAAATCGTTTATTAAGTCTATTATCTGTGCTTGAACCATAACGTCTAAAGCTGTTGTTGGTTCATCTCCTATTATTAAACTTGGGTTGCAAGCAAGAGCCATAGCTATAATAGCTCGTTGTCTCATTCCACCGCTAAATTCGTGTGGATAACTATCCATAAGCCCTACATCTAAATTAACTAATTCGAATAATTCTTTTACCCTTTCTCTCGCATCTTTTTCATTTATACTTTCATGTAATTGTATAGACTCTACAATTTGCTTACTAACTTTCATTACAGGGTTTAATGCATTCATTGATCCTTGAAATATCATGGATATATCTTTCCATCTAGTTGATAACATTTCTTCTTCTTTTAGTTTTGCAAGATCTCTTCCTTTAAACATAATCTGTCCATCTTCTATATACCCGTTGTCAGTTAATAACTTTATTATTGATAAAGCAGTGGTAGTTTTCCCGCATCCAGATTCTCCTACTAGACCTAGGGACTCACCTTTTTTAAGTACAAAATTTACACCATCTACTGCCTTTACTATTCCTTCTTTGATTTCAAAATATGTTTTTAAATTAGACACTTCTAATATATTTTCTTTATTCATTTTATCTCCTCCTTAGTTTAGGATTTAAAATTTCGTCAAATGAATATCCTAAAAATGTGAAACCTAAAACTAAAAAGATTACACATAGACCAGCCGGAAGATAAAACCACCAGGCTCCTAAACTTACTGCTCCTGATGTGAAGGCCCCTCTTAAAATTTGTCCCCAACTTGGTATCATAGGATTTCCTAAACCGAGGAAACTTAAAGTGGTTTCTGTAAGAATTGCTGTTGCTGTTACAAGTATTGTATTGGAAAAAACTAATGGAAATACATTAGGCAATATATGTCTTGTCATTATATATCCTCTGCCTGCCCCTACTGATATTGCTCTTTCTATAAAAGGTCTTTCTTTTATAGAAAGTGTTTGAGATCTAACTAATCTGGCAGTCCCAGTCCAACTGGTAAGACCTAAAACTATTATAATATTTCTTGTGCTTGAACCTAAAAAAGCTGCCAATATCATAATTAGAGGTAGTTTTGGTAAAACCATAAATCCATCTGTAAATCTCATTAATATGCTGTCAGTTTTACCACCAGCAAATCCGGATACTACACCTATAAATGTTCCGATGCCAACTGATATTAAGGTGGCAAAAACTCCTATCATTAAGGATACTTTAGCTCCATATATCAATGCTCCTAATATATCTCTACCCATATCATCTGTACCCAATGGGAATCCTTTTGTTGGCGGGTCAATTAAACCACCCATACCAAAACTTTGAGGATCATATTTGTATACTAGTGGTCCAAAAAAGGCTACAACCACAAAGAAGACTATTATATAAAAGCCTAATACTCCCATTTTATTACCTTTGAAAGTATCAACAAATCTTAAAAATCCTTTTTTCATTACTTTTTTTCTGTTATTTTTTGAAGACATACCGACACTCCTTAATCGTATTTTATTCTAGGATCTAAATATCCGTACAGTATATCTGCAATGAAGTTTGCAACTATTACTGTTATGCTTATTATTAAAAATGCACCTTGTAATATTGGATAATCTCTAGCCATTAACGCTTCATATACCAGTCTCCCTATACCCGGCCATGAGAAAACTGTTTCCGTTTGGATTGCTCCTCCAATCATAAATCCAAAATTAATTGCTATTACTGTAACCATAGGAAGCATCGCATTAGGAAGGGCATGTTTTATTACTATATCTTTTCTTTTATATCCTTTAGCTCTTGCAGTAACTATATAATCTTCCGTTAATACATCTAATAATGAACCTCTCATAATAATAGTGTATCCTCCAGTTATTGCTAGACCTAGGGTTATTACCGGTAAAATCAAATGCCTTGCTACATCTTTTATATAAATCCAGGTTGTAGCATGATCCATTCCAGCTACTACAATTCCATTTAATGGCAAAGATCCAAATTTTACAGAAAATAAAGATACTAATACAATACCCAACCAAAAGGCAGGTATAGAATATATGAATAATGCTAACCCCAGTGATGCTACATCTATTTTTTTACCTCTAAATGCTGCTGAAATCGTACCAAGTAATGTCCCTAATCCTATGGCTAAAATTTGAGCTATAAATGCTAAAGATAATGTAGCCATTAATCTATTTCCCAATATATCCATTACTGGTTTTCTGTATTTGAAAGACATCCCAAAGTCTAGATTTATAAGCTGTCTTAAATACTTAACATACTGTATTGGAAAAGGTTGATTATATCCATATAATGCGCTTAGTTCTTCTTTATATTCTGCTGAAAGATTTGCTGCTTTTGCAATCATTGCAAAAGGATCTCCAGGCATAATTCTAAACAAAAAGAAATTTATTGTAATTACAATAAATAAGGTTATTAATGAATGAAATAATTTCTTTGATAAATAAGTTAAATTCATAATGTATTCCTCTCTTTTTTAAGAAAGGATAGAGAAAGACAAGTCTTTCTCTATCTCTATTTAATTATTTAGGTCTTATGTTTAGTACTGTTGATTTATTTACTTGCGTCACTGCACTTCCTGAACCTTCTGGTACTCTTGTCCATCCTTCAAATTTATCTGTCCTATATGCTTCTACTATATTTCTATAATATAAAATTGAATATGGTGCTTCTTCAAGTATTATTTGCTGCATTTTATGTACTGTTTCTATTCTTTCTTCTCTATCTACTTGATTTATTTGTTTTTCAAATAATTCGTCGTATTCTTCGTTTGACCAGAAGCAGTCGCTTCTTTTACCAACTTGATCTGTTGTCATTACTGATAACTTCATGCTAGGATCTAATTCTGCTCCCCAACCCCATAAGTACATATCGGTATCGAAATCTTGTTCGTAAATAAGTTCGGATTGAGCTCCTCCATCCATAGTATTAATAGTTACATTAATACCTATATCTTGAAGATTTTTCTGGATTATACCTGCTGCTTTAACATAAGCTTCACCGTAACTTGTAATAACTGCAAATCTAAAATCTAGTTTATTTCCTTCTGAATCTTCTCTTATTCCGTCTCCATCAGTATCTGTATACCCCGCATCTTCTAATATTTCCATTGCTTTTTCCGGGTTATATCCATAATCATCATCAACTTCAAAATGATAATCTCCTACGGCAGGAGGTATTAGTGATGTTCCTGGTACCCCATATCCGTTAAGTGCAATATCTACTATTTGTTGTTTATCTAGTGCTGTGTCAATTGCCGCTCTTATTCTATGGTCAAGCATTAGAGGATTTCCTTTTGATTCAGGTGCTTCCCAGCAATTAAAACCTAATTCTGTAAAGTTCATGCCGTCTGGTTGAATTACTTCAATTCCATCAAGAGCTTCTGCCTGCTCAACTTGACTATAACTAAGTTCAGCAACTGCATCTATTTCTCCGTTTTGTAGTGCTTGAAATAATGTATCTGTATTTGCAAAAAGCACATATACTATTTCGTCTATTTGAGGAGCTCCTTTAAAATAATTTGGATTTGCTTTAAATCTTAAAAATTGTCCCTGTTCCCAATTTACCAATTCGAATGCCCCTGTTCCTACTGGATTATCTTCTGAGAATGTATGAAGTTCATCTTCTGATTTTTCACCATAAATATGTTCTGGTAAAATATTAACTCTAATTGCTTCCATATCGGCTTTAGGTGCCTCTGTATGAACTTCTACTGTATACTCATCAACTTTAATAGTTTTTGTTATACCTTCCATCTGTGGACTTTGAGGAAATTCTCCATTTACGATTGTGTTATATGTCCATACAACATCATCAGCATTAAAATCTTCTCCATCAAACCATTTAATCCCTTCTTTAAGATTAAATGTCCATATTAATCCATCATCACTAACTAACCAATCTTCAGCTAAACCACCAACAGGTCTATAGTTGTCATCATATTCAATTAAATCGTCATACATTAAATTAAACATTCTGTCAGCTGCTGTCATTGTAGCTATTAAAGGACTCGTTGAGTCAGCCTCTTGTATAATACCAATCCTCAATACTACCGGTTCTTCATTCTTTTCTCCTTCAGCTGGTTCTTGATCTTCTTCAGGTTCATCAACTTCTCCACCACCACATGCACTTAATGGTAATGCAATCAGCAACATAATTGCTAAAAATAAACATAATTTTTTCTTCATGATTCCCTCCTGTTTTTTACGAATTTTAACTATATAATATATATTGCATTATTTATGCCAAAAATTAACCCTTATTATCAAGTAAAGTCATAAAAAAAAGGACGGTTTTTTCCGTAAATCCGGAAAACCGTCCATATATACGGTCTATTTCTTATCTTTTATATCATATTTTTTTAATTTTTCATAAAAAGCTGATTTAGAAATGCCTAATTTTCTCATAGTAATTTTTTTATTATAATTACAGGCATCAAGGGTTTCTATTATTGTCTTTTTTTCTGTAGTTTCTAAAATATCTTTTAAAATTTTATTAATATTTTCGTCTGGAATATTTACATGTTCAGGATATATTATATTTGTTTCGCTTATAATGATCGCCCTCTCTAATACATTTTCTAACTCCCTTACGTTTCCCGGCCAATCATAGTCCATTAGCTTTTCGAAGGCTTCTCCGGAAAGTTGCTTTTCTTCAAATTCTAATTTTTTTGTAATCTCTTTAATTATATTATTTATTAGAACATAAAGGTCTTTTTTTCTTCTTCTTAAGGGTGGTATATTTATTGGAAAAACATTTATTCTGTAATATAAATCTTTTCTAAATTTATTAGCTTTTACAGCCTCTTCTAGATTCATATTGGTTGCAGCTATAACTCTTGCATTGATTTTTGTTGGTTTAGAGTCTCCTATTTTAAAATATTGTTTTTCCTGCAATACATGTAGCAGTTTAGGTTGAACACTCATAGGAACTTCTCCAATTTCATCTAAAAAGATTGTTCCATTTTCTGCCATATTAAAATACCCTTCTTTACCTTTATTTGAAGCTCCTGTAAATGATCCTTTCACATAGCCAAATATTTCGCTTTCAAATAAATTATCAGGTATTGCTCCACAGTTAACATGTATAAATTCACCTTTTTTCCCGGAAGCTTTATGTATTTCTTTTGCTAAAAGACTTTTTCCAGTTCCGCTTTCGCCAGTAATTAATACTGTGGAATTAATTTTTGATGCTTTATAGCCTAAGTTTTTAACGTTATTGATATATGCACTATTCCCAGCTATTCCTGTTAAAATTTGCGCATTATTTTCTCTAATTTTTTCCCTTATATGTTCTTCAGATTTAATAATGTTATTAATTACATCGTTTCTCAATCTTAATACATCCTGAAGCTCAGAAATACTTTCTATTTTAACAACGACTCCTCCAAGTTTATCTTTTTCTTTAATTAGCGAAGTTGTGCAAAATATTGGTCTTCTTTTAATCTCTATAATTTCACTTTTTATAGTTTCTTCGTAAGTTAAAGCTTTTTTTATATTGTTGTAAAGCTCTTCATAACCCGATATTTCTTCTATGCTTTGTCCAACAATATTTAGACCTATAGAATTTTCTTCTTTTTTTACAAAGTTTTTCCCCATTAGAAGCTCTCGTATAGATTCGTTTCTATAGGAGTATCCCTTGTCTTGGAAGAATTTAACTCTTCCATTCTTCCCATCAATAACTACTATATGACCTATACTATATAAATATTCCATTTGATAATTTTCTCTATTTATATTTATATCCATTGTTTTTTCAACTTCATCAATACAAACTTTAATATCATAATCTAAAAATTTATCTTCTAATATATATTTAAGATTACTTTCTTTTCCTTTCCAAATCCTATATTTTGGTTGAATTGATGAGTTGTTATACACTCCTATAGATATAATTGAATCTCCTTTTTCTATACCTTTGAGTGGTATGTTCAAATAATCATTAAGATCTTGAGGTGTTAGGTTTCCATCATCACAACCTAATACATTATCAGCGATAATTACAATATCTCCATTTTCAAGTTTTCCGTTTCCATGGAATTTATTGTCGCTTTTTAATGTTATTCCAAGAATTTCTTTAGCTTTTTCATTAATATATTCAAATTTATACTTATCATTTATTACTAAAATACCTTCTTCTAAAATATCTATAAGATTTTCTACTCTTAGTAATTCATCCATACTATACCCCATTATAAGATTTTTTCATAAAAGTTATAAAAATTTCCCCCTATAATCCTTATGATTGTTTCTTCTGAATGACCTCTTTTAATAAGTTCTTCTGTTACAAGTAAACTTTCTTCATGACTTTTTAATACATCAACCTGCTCCTCTGAATCATAAAATAATCCGCATAAATCAAATCCGTAACCTATGCTATTCTCTCCTGCATTTTCAATTATTTTTTCTATATGATCGCATAACTTTAATATGTTTTGTTCTTCTTTATTATTTGATACTATACTAGTATAACTATTTATACCTATTACACCCTTATTCTCTCCAATTTTTTCCATCTGCTCATTAGTAAGGTTTCTAACTATGTTATTAATTTCTCTGCTGTTTGAATGAGATGCTAAAAAAGGTTTATTTGCGATTTTAATTAAATCATTAAATCCAGCATCATTTAAATGACTAACATCTAAAAATATTCCCAGTTTTTCACATTTTTTTACAACCTCTATCCCAAAAGGGGTAAGTCCACCTATTGTCCCTTCTTCAGGATTACCAAAGTAACTTCCATCGGCAGCATAATTTCTTCTACTCCAAGTTAAACCTAATCCTCTTACTCCTAATTTATAAAAAACAGTAAGTAAATTAAGATCTTTTAAGATTGGTTCTGCACCTTCCAAAGATAATAGAATACCTATTTTTTCTTCATCTAAAGATTTTTTTAAATCTTCTTTTCTAGTTATAAGCATTAATTCATCTGTATTCTCAATCTCCTCTGTTAGTTCTACTATCTGGTCTAATGCTACTCTTAAAGCTAACTCGGGTATATATATGTCATCTACATATATATCTCCTACAACAAAATTTAGTCCAGCTTTTTTAAAACTATTTAAAAAATGGTTTTTAATAATGTTTTTTTCGCCTTTTCTTTTTCTTTCGAAAACAATAGCTCCTAAATCTAAGTGAGCATCAATTACAATATTTTCTTTATGAAATTTTAAAGCTTTTTCTTTATAATCCATCTCGCATCTCCTTTTAATATTTATACTATTTATACCATTTTATCAGCTAATTTTCAATAAAATAACTTGGCATGATTTTAGCATGTATTTATATACGTGAAGGAGGTAAGATAAAATGAAACCAAAAGCATTAAAAAGTGGAGATAAGGTAGCTATAATAGCTCCTGCCTCAGCTATTAAAAAAGAAAATATTAAAACAGCCGAAACAGCTGTTAGAAGTTTAGATTTAGAACCAATCTTTTATCCAAGCTGTTATATGAGGGAAGGACATCTTGCCGGACCAGACATGCAGAGCTAAAGATGTAAATGATGCATTTAAAAATGATAGTATTAAAGGAATTTTTTGTATTAGAGGTGGTTATGGAACCCCTAGAATTCTGAATATGATAGATTACGATTATATAAAAAATAACCCAAAAATTTTTTTAGGATATAGTGATATCACTGGCTTGCATTTGGCTTTTAATAATCTTTGTAGGATACCTACACTCCACGGCCCAATGCCTTCTTCGGAAAGTCCTTATCATAATACTGATAGTTATACATTAAATTCTCTTAAAAAGAACTTATTTAGTAATGAACCCTTAGGAAGGTATCTTCCTCCTGAAGAGGAAGAATTAGAAATAATATCCGGTGGGGAATGTACTGGCGAAATCATCGGTGGAAATTTATCTCTTTTAACCGTTGGCCTAGGAACTAAATATCAAATGAATACAAAAGGAAAAATTATATTTATAGAAGAAGTTAATGAATTAAATTATATTATAGACAGGATGCTTACTTCTTTAGATTTAAACGATAAATTTAAGGAATGTTCTGGTATTATTTTAGGAACTTGGAAGAATTGTAAAGCTGATAAGGGAGCTCATAACAAAGAAGATTCTTCCTTATATAAAATTTTTTCCGATATACTAGGAAAATATGATATACCCATAGTTAATAATTTTAGAGCCGGTCATATTTATCCTCAATTTACAATGCCTTTGGGAACTAAAGTTTATCTAAATGCAGATAAAAAAGAAATTGTTTTTTTAGAATCCATTAGCCGATAGTTCATAAATTCCCCCTTATATATATTTAAGCCATAATACCTAAGGTATTATGGCTCTTTTCTTATGCTATAAACATTCTTGCAACAAGCATATCTTTAATATTTCTAGATTTGTATTCTATAATACAGTCATCTATTTTTTTAACACCTGGATAAAAAGCTGCCTTATATGCATTGTCATGATTTTTGTATCCTATTCTCATAGTGAACTCATTTGGTATTTCAATATTACATTTTTCGACTTTGTTTAAAGCTTCTTTAACTTTTCCTTTTATTAGCTTTTGTGTATCTTTACTGTTTAAGCTAAGTACACCACTTCCAATACCTTTCTTTACTTCCACCGTTGTAATACATGAGTTGAAATCTTTAGCATCTTCACAAATCATTTTATCTCCTGTTATCATTATTACAGGTACTCCAAAGCTAGCTGCTGCATATGTGTGAAGTAAGTACTCAGAGCATAATCTTTCATTTATAGTTATTTTATTAATCTTCCTTGTCATTGTATGAGATAATGGATTTCCGCTTTGGGATTCTGCCGAGTGATATCCTAAAAATATAGCTCCATCAAAACTATTGTCCAATCCATCAACCATAGAATAAGGGCCTCCTGACCAGCCTCTAAATATTTTTACATCTGAAGGTAGCATATTATAGATTATATTTTTTCCTGTATCATGAGCATCTTTAACTACTATTTCATCTACTCCATTTTCCAATAATCCTTCACAAAGAGCTATTACTTCTTCTGTCATTTCCAATGCTGCTTTATCATATTCTTTATGTTTTGGATCTGTTTCATCCCATGTTGTTACTCCTGCACAACCTTCTAAATCCGCACTAATAAAAATTTTCATATTATTCATCTCCTATTTTTAAATCTTCATCTAATACTATACCCTCAGATACAGTATTTGTATCTCCTATTAAATATAAATCCCAGCTCTCACCAATTTTTACTACCTTAACATCTAATTCTCCGCCAGTTACTTTTACATGGACTAAATCCCTGTTTAATAGGCTCTTAAGGCGAACTACAAGGGCAGTTGAAGCTGATCCTGTCCCGCACGCTAAGGTAAAATTTTCAACTCCTCTTTCAAAAGTTTTTACCAAAATATAATCATCTTTTATTACTTCAAAAAAATTGACATTTGCTCCTTTAGGAAATTCCTTCCAGTATCTTAAGGATTTTGCTAAGTCCATGATTTCCTTAATAGACGTTTTGGCAAGTTGAGAATACTCTATAATGCAATGTGGCAGTGGGGGATTTCCTAATTCTACATAAGAAACATCATAGTCCTTATCTTTATATGAATACTTTTTATCCAATTTAATTGAAGTAGGACTATTTAACTTAACAGATACATTTCTTTCTGTTAAGATTTCTCCTTCTACGATTCCTGAAGTGGTTTCTATTTTCATTCTTTCCTTGGCAATATTTTTCATACAAGCATATCTTACAATACACCTTGCACCATTTCCACACATTTCTCCTATACTTCCGTCGGAATTATAGAATCTCATTTTAAAGTCAGCTATATCAGAATTTTCTACAGCCATTAATCCATCCGCACCTATAGATAATCTCCTTGTGCACAATCTTTTTGAAATTCTCGGCAGCTGCTTTTCTGAAAATATATTTTCTCTGTTGTCAATGATTATAAAGTCGTTTCCTAAACCCTGGATTTTTGTATATTCCAATACATTACCTCCTCATATTTTATAGTTTTGTTAATTCCAGTATATTCTCTATTTGTAATCTCATTCCTACTTTTAGACAATCTTCATCTATTTGGAATTTAGGATGGTGTCCATTATAAACTATACCTTTTTCTTTATTCCCACAACCTAAACTGTAGAATCCACCCTTTGCTTTATATGCAAAGTATGAAAAATCTTCTGCACCCATACTTGGATTATTGCCTATTATAACTTTATTTTCTCCTAAAATTTCTTTCCCTTTTTTTTCGATTATTCTTACTACATCATTATTATTAATGAGAGCTTTATATCCTTCATCAAATTCTATGTTACCTACACCACCGTATGCATTGCATAGGTTTTCAATCAATTTTTTTACTTTCTCTTTTGTTTCTATCCTCTGTTCTTCATCCAATGTTCTCATTGTTCCTATCATTTCTACTTTATCAGCGATTATATTACCACCTTTACCACCATTTATTGTCCCAATAGAAAAAACTACAGAGTTTAAAGGAGATATACTTCTACTTATATAGGATTGTATTCCTGTTATAACATGCCCAGCTAATACTATGGCATCTATGCCGCTATGTGGATATGCTCCATGACCCGATACTCCCTTTACTGTTATTTTAAATTCATCTGTTGATGCATTCATTTTATCATACTTTACACCAATAAATCCTGTCTCCATACTGGGAAAAACATGTAAGCCTAAAACATAATCCACTTTTGGATTTTCCATGCAACCTTCTTGAATCATAGGAAGAGCTCCACCTACCGACTCTTCCGCTGGTTGAAAAAATAATTTTACATTTCCAGATAAGCTATTTTCAATTTCTTTTAAAACTTTTCCTACTCCTAAAAGTATTGCTGTATGAGCATCGTGTCCGCAAGCATGCATTATTCCTTTATGGATTGATTTATACTCTAAATCAGTTTCTTCTTCTATTGGCAAAGCATCAATATCTGCTCT
Organism: Bacillota bacterium; assembly: GCA_033549325.1. Taxonomy (GTDB): domain Bacteria; phylum Bacillota; class Clostridia; order Tissierellales; family Dethiosulfatibacteraceae; genus UBA8670. Next base: position 24,588 of record JAWSUU010000012.1, read on the forward strand.
AACTCCTACAGTATTACCATTATTTTTCCCTCTTATGATACCAACTACTCCAGTTTTAGCACAAGCATGATTTTCAATTTTATTTCTATTTAAAAAATCTCTAATTATCTTACTAGTCCTGTACTCTTCCTGTCCTAATTCTGGATGTTTATGTATATCTCTTCTAATATCCCTAATTTCTTTAAAAATTTTCTCGATTTTATCCTCAATATTCATTATATACCTCTCATTTTATTTTATGTTTTATATAATATATTGCAATTTTCGTTCCTAGTCTTAATATTTATATCAACTTTTTTAGCTGACCCTTGTCTAAACCTTAAAGATATTATATCATTATATTTGCATTAATCAATTTTAAATTTGGCATGATTTTCGCAAGTAATATAAGTAAATATATTAATCGAGGAGAAATTATGATAGAAATAAAAAATAATGTTTTGCATTTTGATGGATGCAGCACTATAGCTCTTGCTAAAAAATATGGAACTCCACTATATTTATACTCAGAAAACATTATGATATCAAAAATAAATGAAATTAAATCTTCCTTTCTAAATAAATATACTGAAACCAGAGCAGCCTATGCAGGTAAGGCTTTTTTAACAAAGTACATGTGCAAACTAATAGAAAAAGAAGGTTTATCTTTAGACGTAGTATCTGGAGGGGAACTTTACACCGCTATAAAATCGGATTTCCCTTCTGAAAGGATAGAATTTAACGGAAATAACAAATCAATAGAAGAATTGAAAATGGCTCTTGATTACAATATTGGTAGAATTATAGTAGATAACGTTCATGAACTTGATATAATAATAGAACTTTGTCGAGAAAAAAACACAACTTCTGATTTGTTGTTTAGGATAACTCCCGGTGTTATGTCTGATACTCACGAGTACATAACTACAGGGAAAAAAGATTCAAAATTCGGAATTCCATTAAATGAAGATATTCTTTTTCCAGCAGTAGAAAAAGCTATTGAGTCAAAATATGTTAATTTTTTAGGGTTTCATTTTCATGTAGGATCTCAACTTAACAACAATTTCTCCCATAAAGGTGCTTTAAATGTCGTACTTAACCTAATTAAAGAAACTAAAATAAGATATGATTTTAATATTTTGGAAATAAATATCGGTGGAGGATTTGGAATAAAATACACCGAAAAAGATGAACCTCAACCCATATCATATTTTGTAGATCCAATTATGTCTGAGCTTAAGGATTTTTGTGATAATGAAAATTTAGTAGTACCGGAAGTAGTCATGGAGCCAGGAAGATTTATAGTCGGAGAAGCTGGTATTCAGCTTTATACTATTGGAAGTATTAAAGAAATTCCTGGAATAAGAACTTACGTATCAATTGACGGTGGAATGACAGATAATATTCGACCTGGTTTATACCAAGCAGAATACACAGGTATAATTGCTAATAAAGCAGCCGACGAAAGGAAATCTTTAGTTACTATAAGTGGAAAGTGCTGTGAATCAACGGATATACTAATAAAAGATATTAAACTTCCAGATCCAGAATTTGGAGATATCTTTGCTGTATTTTCCACCGGAGCTTATGGTTATTCCATGGCTAATAACTATAATAAAATTCCTATTCCCGGTATTGTTTTAGTAAAAAACGGAAAATCTGAAATAATTGTAAAACCACAAAGTTATGATGAAATGATCTCTAGAGAAGTAATACCTGAAAATTTAAGGTGATTTTATATGAATAGAAATGATATCTTAAGGGATACTTATTTGGAAGTAAATTTAGATGCTTTAGAACATAATATTAATGAAATAAAAAAAACAATTGGCAAAGAAGTTGAAATATCTGCTGTAATTAAATCAGATGGATATGGATACGGTGCTACTGGAATTGCTAAGACTTTACATAATTTAAGAATTAAGTATCTATCTGTTGCTAATCTATTAGAAGCAGTTGAATTAAAAAATATCAATCCTGAATATCGAGTTATGATAATGGGGCACACTCCTGATTATTATTTAGAAACAGCTGTTAAATATAATGTTACACTTACTGTTTTTTCATATAATCAAGCTAAACTATTATCGGAAATAGGAGAAAAATTTAATAAAACTATAACTATACATATTAAATATGATACAGGATTTAATAGATTAGGTTTTAAATATGGTAAAGAATCAATACAAGAAATCTCTAAAATATTTAAATTAAACAACTTATACATTGAAGGAGTTTTTTCTCACCTAGCATTAAACTCTTATGAAGATGATCTTGAACAATTAAAAAGATTTAAATACCTAATAAACTATTTTAAAAAAATTAATCTGTATCTGAAATATTATCATATTTGTGATAGTATTTCGGGAATTGACTATCCTAATTTTAGATTAGATATGATTAGACCTGGAGCAGCTATATATGGTTTAAAATCTTTTAAAAATAAAAATATTACTTTAAAAAATATAGGAACTTTTAAGACGAAAATATCAAACATTAAAACACTTTCAGAAGGAGAAGGTGTAAGTTATGATTATACCTGGATAGCAAAAAAAGAAACAAAAACTGCTACAGTTCCTTTTGGTTATGGTGATGGTTATCCTAGAAGTATGTTTGGTAAAGGTGAAGTAACAGTGGATGGTATAAGATGTCCTATAATAGGTGTTTTATGTATGGATCAGTGCATTATTGATGTGAGTAGTATTCGGAATCCATATGTTGGACAAGAAGTAATTATATGGTCTGATGGTTCTAATAACACTGTATCAATTCAGGAGCTATCTGATAAATCCGGCACCAATAAAAATGAAATTGTATCCAGAATTACAAGAAGAGTTCCTAGAGTTTATATGAAAAATGGTGAAATATCCAGCGTGTTAAATTATTTATTATAGAAAATATTTAAATTTCACAAAAAAATTAAAGGTATAAGCCTTCAAAAGCTTATACCTTTTTATTGTCTTGGTAGCGGGGGAAGGATTCGAACCAACGACCTCCGGGTTATGAGCCCGACGAGCTACCAACTGCTCTACCCCGCGGTAATATTATAAATTGAATAATCTAGCGACGACCTACCTTCCCAGGAGGTCACCCTCCAAGTATTATCAGCGCTAAAGGGCTTAACTACTGTGTTCGGGATGGGAACAGGTGTGACCCCTTTGCTATTGCCACTAGATTATTTTTTTATGAAGTTACTGTCCCTTATGCCTTCAATTTATCAATGATAAATTGGGCTAGGGGCTAGCACAGTCTCCCATCACAAATTTATCTATTCGCCTAAGCTCATATAAATTTGGTGGTCGTTGCGTCAGACCTGCCTACAATTTGCTATGCAAATTGGGCTAGGGGCTAGAAACCTTCAAAACTGCACAAGAATATTTTTTTAATCGTTAGGTCAAGACCTCGACCTATTAGTATCACTCAGCTCAATATATTGCTATACTTACACATGTGACCTATCTACCAGGTGGTCTTCCTGGGGTCTTAACCACTATTGTGGTGGGAAATCTTATCTTAAGGGGTGCTTCGCGCTTAGATGCTTTCAGCGCTTATCACTGCCAGACGTAGCTACTCAGCCATGCTTTTGGCAAAACAACTGATACACCAGTGGTCTGTCCATCCCGGTCCTCTCGTACTAGGGATAGCTCCTTTCAAATTTCCTGCGCCCACGACGGATAGGG
>JAWSUU010000013.1:0-21890 GCA_033549325.1 Bacillota bacterium
CTAATAGCAGGGTGTTTAAATTGTTTATGTCTTCGTTTTTATATTTTAAAGATATTTGGTAGTATTTTTCTAAGTTCTTACTACTGTAAAATATACCTTTAAGTAATGATAATAAAGATAAAAAGTAAGGATATCTAATAGAGTCGGCTACACGAATTTCAATATAGTTTTTTAGTCTTACATCAGGAAATACCATTCCTAAAATATGTTCTACATCTTTTTTTTCAAAATTATTTTCATCATAAATATCAATAACTTTATTTCTTTGAGTGCAGAAAGTTCTTCCTTCATTTATTACAAATATAGGTTCTGAGTTTAATATGTATTCGGCATAGTCATCAAAGGTAAATTTTTTATCTAAGCTTCCCGGCACGGCCTTCGATCTTTTAATATCTGTATTTTGCCAAACTTTAATCCTCAGATTATTTTTTTCATATATCTTTTTCTCAAAAACAGGGGTAGCATCAAATAACCTGGAAATAAATGGTGTAAGAAAGTTTGCAGTTCTAAATTTTTTGATAAAGTCTTCCTCATCTTTGTAATCAATTGCTACATGTAATGATGATGTGCCCTTCATCATATTGTGGCAGAACTCGCCTTTTCCTTTAAAATAATCGTACATCATACCGTATCTTTCTTTAGGTAGTAATTCTAATTCATCAATTTTAGTGTTTGGATGATACCCAATAAGTATTAAATCTTTGTTGTTTTCTATCACCTTATATACATCTTCCAATATTTTTATGTAATCTTTCTTAACATCTTTTATATTTTCATAGGCTTTTATACTGAATTCAAACTGTCCTCCCGGCTCAAGGGTAATAGTGCTGCCGTCTTTCTTTATTCCTAGAATATTATCACCTTCTTTTGACAAAACCTCCCAGCCTAAATCCATCATTCTAAGCAGTATATCCTTCTGACCGCCTTTTTTGCTGTAACTTATACTTTGCAATGTGTTTTTATCAACTAAAAAATGTTCGATTTCTAATCCAAGATACTTATTATCATCGTGAATACATTTATCAAAGTATAATTTTATTCTTTCTTTAAGTATATCTTTTTTATCCATTTTGTCCTCTCTTTATATATTAAACAATTTTATATTTTCCGTCGTGTTTATATACATTTTATACTAAATTTTAAATAATTCAATTATTTAAATATTAAGTATTAAAAAAGAAGTCCAACTTCACAAAGTGAACTCCTTATATATTTACCTAATTTCAGCTTCTTTATTCTTCGGATTATATGATTCTTCTGGAGCATTTTTAAAAAATATACCGGTAGCTATTATAATCATTATAGTGCATACCATGAAAAGGTTGTAGTATTTCATGAGTTCTAAGGCAATTCCGGCAGCGAAAACTCCTATAGGAGATATTACCTGCATACTAAAAGAATATGCCGACAGTACACGTGCTCTAACCTTATTTGGTATCATTAGCTGGAGGTTGGTGTTTATACTTGTGTTAATAAATGCATTTGCAACTCCAAACATTATTAAAAGGACAAGAAAGATTCCAAACAAATAAAAACTTCCCATCCCAAAGGTTCTTATAGCCCATGGATAGAAAAACATTCCAATTATTAAAAATAAACTAGCTTGAGCACTCAAACCATATACTACTATTTTCTTTTTATTCAACTTCTCAGATAAAATAGAAAGTAGTATATTTCCAGTAAATATTCCTATCATTACCGAAGCCTGAAGAATCCCAAATTGATTATCAGTAAAACCTATTCCTTCTACAAAAATATAGGGTAGTATAACTGTAATAGAAGCTACTCCGAAAAAATTTGCTACTGCAGCAAAGTATATTAAGGGTAAAATACCCTTAGCATTAATTAAGAAATTAAATCCTTCTATTATGTCTTTTTTTGCTTTTTCAACTGTAAGATGCTGGCTTTTTTCTTGTGGGTAATATTCTATGAAAGTTTCACTTACTGCAGAAATTATAAATGATAAACCATTGATAAATAATACTATTTTAATACCGAAAAAACCAAACAAAGCAGCTCCTGCTATAGGTCCTATAATGTAAGTTGCACTATTTATACTACCCAGGACAGAATTTCCCTTAAGTAGATTTTTTTTAGATATAATTTCCGGCAGCATCGCTCCGGTAGATGCGTCAAAAACTGAAGCAAAGGCTGATAAAAATATCTGTCCTATGAATAATACAACTAGTGAAATATATCCATTTATTACAGCCGTAGCCAAAATTAAAGAAATAACACCACATAAAAAATCCATGACAACCATTATTTTTTTCCTGTTAAAATTATCCCCTATAACACCACCTAATGGCATTATGATTATTCTAGGAAGCAGTTGAACAAATGCAAAGGTACCCATTGCTAACCCAGAGCCAGTTGTCCTCAATATATATAATGGAATAGCTATATTTTGGATTCCACTACCCATTAATGATACAATTCTTCCTGCTGCATAAAGAATAAAATTTCTACTAAATAATTTCCCCATTACTTTCCCCTTAAAATTAATTAATAAATTATGAAGTATATGTTAAGATTTTATTAAAAATAGATTTCTTTGTCAATAAATTCTAATTTATTTATCAAATTGTTAATATTTATATGTAAATTATGTTTATATAGTGTATTTCAATAGAAATTGATTGAATTTAAAAATATATCTATGTATTATTAAACAAAGGAGAATCCTATGAAAAAAATTATACTTATCGGATTAATTTTAATATTACTGTCAATCTTTATTAATGTCCCTGTGCTAACTCTAGAACACTTTCAAAATGAAAGTATAATTATGACTTTTGAGGTTGATGAAAATGATGAATTTATAGTTAAATGGATTCATTCTGTCGAATTAACTCCCTGGGAAGAAATTTTTAGAATTGGCTCGGAAAATGAAATTATTCTAGATCGAACCAGATTCCAACAGTTTGGTGCGGGAGTTCCGGATTTTGCCGGAAAAACTGTAGAAATCAAGGATGGGTATATAACCTACGGTGAGATAAATCAAAAAATTCCTCTTTTACCTTACGGTATATCTAGTTTTGCTAAACATACCTTTGTTTTTAAAGGTATTGAATATGAATTATATAAATTAGTCCCTGACGGAGATAGAATAAATATTTATACCGAAAGAATAAGCTTAATTAAATATCTTTATAGAAAAATAATCCTCAGATTGGTCTGAGGATTATTTTTGAGGGGATTTATATTTTTTATATTGCTAATTTTCTTTTCTGTGTTTTTTTATAAAATACTATTGCTCCAAATATTACAAATCCTATAACATCAGTTGGTAATCCCGGAATCATAAGTAGCAAGGCTCCTGCAAATAACATTCCTCTATTTATAAGACTTATTTCGCTAATTAGATAACCTTCTACTGCAGCTGCTAGTGATATAACTCCAATAACTGCTGTAACAGCAACTATGGCAATGGTAACAGGGGTAGCATCAATCATAAGAAGTTCCGGTGAGTATGCAAATATATATGGAACTACAAACCCTGCTATTGCTAATTTTACAGCTTGTAAACCTGTCTTAGTTGGATTACCGCCTGCTATTCCAGCTCCTGCAAATGCTGCTAATGCTACTGGAGGAGTAAGGTTAGCCAGTATTCCAAAGTAGAAAACAAACATATGAGAAACCAACATAGGTACTCCCATTTTAGCTAATGCTGGTGCTGCCATTGTAGCTGTGATAATATATGCCGGTATTGACGGTAATCCCATTCCTAATACTATACATGCTATCATTGTAAAAAATAATGTTAGGAACAATATACCATTTCCTAGGAAAAGTATCGCTCCTGCTAATTTAAGTCCAAATCCTGTTAATGTTGCAACTCCAATAATGAGACCTACAATTGCACAAGACATTGCAACTCCTAGGGCAGTTCTTGTACCTTTCTCCAGAGAATTTATGATATCCATAAACATACCTTTTGTTTCTTTTTTTATAATTCTTACAACAATATTAAGTACTACAGTTGTAATAATCGAGAAAAATGCTGCATTTATAGGTGTTCTTCCTTTTACGAGCATATATACTAATATTACTATTGGTATAAGTAAATATCCTCTTTCCTTTAATACATCCATTACTCTTGGAAGATCTGATTTTGGTAGTCCTTCTAACCCTCTTCTTGAAGCTCTGAAATGAATCATCATAATAATACCTAAATAATATAAAAATGCTGGTATAATTGCGCTTACTGCTATAGTAATATAAGCTACTCCTAAGTATTCCGCCATTATAAATGCCGCTGCTCCCATAACCGGTGGAAGTATTTGCCCTCCACAAGATGCTGCAGCCTCTACTGCTCCGGCAAATTCGTTTTTATAGCCTATTTTCTTCATTAAGGGTATAGTAAATGCACCCGTTGTAACAACGTTGGCTATTGCACTACCATTTATTGACCCTAAAAATCCACTTGAAACAACTGCAACCTTTGCCGGACCACCTTTACTGGATCCTGCAATTGCCATAGCTAAATCGTTGAAAAACTGTCCCATACCTGAAGATGTCAAAAAAGCTCCAAATAATATAAACAAGAATATATAAGTAGATGATACACCAATAGCTATACCAAAAATACCTTCAGTTGAAAGATACATATATTCAGCTATTTGTGTAACATTATATCCTCTATGAGCTACAATATCTGGAAGACTACGTCCAAAATATGCATAAGCTAAGAAAAGTGATGCAAGAAATACTATTTCCTTACCTACTATTCTTCTTGCTGCTTCCATTAAAACTAATATCGCTATTATTCCAAAAACCACATCAGTTGTATTAGGCATTCCTGCTCTTAAAACTATAGCATTGTAGTTAAAGAAAATATATCCTCCCAATACTATGGAAATAATAGAAAATCCCCAATCGACTATTGTGGGTCTATCTTTTCTTGATTTACCTCTAGATGGATAAAGCAAAAAAACTAACCCCATAATAATACTAGTATGTACAGCTCTATGAACTAAAGTAACTAAAGCACCCTGCCATGCTGTATAAAGATGAAATAAAGCTAAACCAACAGCAACAAGAAAAACTACCATTCCTGGAATGGTATTTCTTCCAAATTTTCTAAATCTGGATTCTGTATCATACTTTTCAAGAATTTCATTTTGATCTATCTTTTTTTCTTCTACTTCAATTCCTTTTTCTTTATCGTCTTTCATATAACCTCCTAAAATTAATACTTCCCTGAATAAATTCAGGGAAGTATATAATTTATTCTAAAACGCCTGCTTCTTTATAGTATCTTTCTGCTCCTGGATGTAATGGTATAGGCATACCTTCATCAAATTTTTCAATATCAATGTGATTAGCAGCACTATGAGTGTCTCTCATTGCTTGAAGATTTTCAAAAAGTGTTTTAGTGATGTCGTAAGCTACCTGCTCTGATAATTCTGAATTACTTATAAGTATACTTTTAACAGCTGCAGTATATACGTCTTCTTGATTGTCGTATGTTCCTGCTGGTATTATTTCTGAACTGTAGAAAGGTACCTGCTCAGCTAAAACTTCTACCATTTCTGGTCTTATAGGAACTATCACTACATCGTTTGTTGTCGACAAGTCCATTATTGTTGAGTTTGGTAATCCTGATGTTAAGAAAGCTGCATCAACTGTACCGTTTTTCATCTGCTCAACAGACTCTGCATATGATAAGTAGTCTTGGTCTATATCGTCATAAGTAATTCCATGAGCTGCTAATACATTTCTTGCATCTACTTCTGTTCCGCTACCTGGTGCTCCAACTCCAACTCTTTTACCAGCTAAGTCTTCTATTGACTCAATTCCTGTTCCTTCAACGGTAATTACTTGAACGAAATTTGGATATAATGAAGCAATCCCTCTAAGATTTTTAAATTCGCCTTTTTCTTCAAAGCTTTCAGTTCCTTCATAAGCAAAACTTACAACGTTGTTCATAGCTAATGCTAATTCTGCTTCGTTGTTACCTATTTTTGTTGAATTTACTGCAGATGCTCCAGTTGATTCAACTGATGCGTTAGCATACTCTAAATTTTCATTGATAAGATTTGCTAAAGCTCCACCTAATGCAAAGTAAGGTCCTGAACTTCCACCTGTAAGTATTGTTACGAATTGATCTTCAGGTGTTTCTTCTCCAGCTTCAGCTGGTTCTTCGCCTTCTGTTGGCTCTTCACCTTCAGCTGGTGCTTCGGGCTCTTCAGCAGGTTCACTTGAACAAGCTGTTGCCAATAAACTAAATGTTAATATAATTACTAATAATAAAGAAAGTTTTCTCATAATTTTTTAATACCTCCATTTGATTTGTATTAATTCTATTACAAGAAAACGTTTTTTATAATTCTTTTTGATTAAGTTACACTATAATCTTAATAAGATGCATTATATGGTTTTATGAATTCGTTTATATATTCAATTTCATTTTAAAATCTTTAAGATAACTTCTGCTAACAGGTATTTCTTTATCTTCAAAATGTTTTAGTCTTAATTTATATGTATAATTAAACCAGGGTATTATTTCATTCACATAGTCTAAATTTACGATAAAACTTTTATGGGTCCTAATAAAAGATCCATCTGATTTTTCCATAAATTTTATCATAGTCATATACATATAGTATTTTTCTTCTTTTGTATATACCTGTATCTTATTGTCTGCATATTCTAAATATATAATATCTTCTAATTTTATCAGATAAATTTTATCTGATTTTTTAACTGCTATTTTATCAATTTTTTCTTCTGGTTTTTCAGCTACATCAACACCTGAATTCTGTATGTTTTTTCTAGCTCTATCTATACACTTCCTTAACCTATCTTCCATAATTGGCTTCACTATATAATCTACTACTCCCATTTCAAAACCTTTGACAGCATGTTGATCGAAAGCAGTAGCTAAAATAATTTGAGGTGGGTTTTTCATTTCTAAAATTTTTCTAGCAATTATCAAACCGCTATCTGTTTGAAGGTTTATATCTAGAAATATAAGATCAGGTTTTAATTTTTTAACTAGGGGTATTACCTCATCTCCTCTTCCTGTCTCTCCGCATACTTCTATATCATTGTATTTACCCAAAAAATATTTAAATTCATCTCTTATATACTTTTCATCATCAACTAACAGCACTTTCATTTTTTACCTCTTTCCAAAGTGTATTATGTTTTAAGCAGGGTATTTTCACTATAATTTTTGTCCATTCTCCCTGTTTTGATTTAATATCAAGATTATAATCCTTACCGAATTTTCCTATTAATCTTCTATTTACATTATATAAACCTATAGACTCAACTTGTCTAATTTTATCATCAGTTATGGTAGCTATCTTTTCATCCGATATACCCACACCGTTATCGTAAATAGTAATATATACATTATCTCTAAAGGCTTCTCCATCTATAACTACCTTGCCACCTTCCTTTTTCGTCAGTATACCGTGTTTAATTGCATTTTCTACTAACGGCTGAAGAGTAAGAGGTGGTAGCAAGCAATCTAAGTTTTCATCTATTTTATATACCACTTCCAATTTATCTTCGAATCTGGCTTTTTCTATTTCTACATAGGATTTAACATGATTTAATTCAACATCTATAGTAACCAGGTCTCTTTCTATAGTGAGGTTGTTCCTGAAGTGATTGCTAAGATGCAAAATTAAATCTCTTGCTTTTAATGCATTTGTTCTGCAAAGAGAAGCTATAACTGTAAGAGAATTAAACAAAAAGTGAGGGTTTATCTGAGCTTGTAAAGCTTTTAATTCTGCTTCTACCAATAGTTTAGAGTTCTCCTCTAGTCTATTTATTCTTATCTGATTTGATATAAGTTTTGATAGTCCCCAGGCAGTTTCTCTATCTATTTCAGTCATAGAGTTTTGTGGAAATTTATAAAATTTCATAGTCCCTACAATTTCTTCGCCGTCTTTTAAGGGAGTAATTATTGCAGAATTTAACATACAGTCCTTAACTTCACAGTTTCTTTCGCTGCATTTATTCATCTGGAGCATTTTTCCCTCTTCAAGAACTACATGAGTAGATTCAGTGACTATAGGTTTCCCGACTCCATGTCTTGGAGTGGTAGTCCCTGAGTGAGCAATTATTAGATTTTTATCTGTAATAGTAACAGCATCGAAATCAGTCATTTCTTGAATAGTATCAGTTACATTGTTGGCATTTCCTAGATGAAGCCCTCCTTTTAAATATGGAAGGATTTTATCTACTATATTTATTGAAAGATTTACCTGTTCAGCTCCTATTCTTTCTCTATCTTTGTTTACATTAGCTATAATCAAAAACAGCAATGCTAATCCTATAGAATTTATTAAAACCATTGGCATCCATATATTTTTAACAAGTTCAACTGCCATCGGAAATGGCTTAGAAAAAATCAAAACAGAAATCTTCCTCATGCTTTCACCTATGGCACCTACTAAAGCTGCATAAGCCCATATATTTTTCTTGTTTTTTATTTTTAATCCAATAAGTCCCGCTACCAATCCTTCAAAAGGTACAGATACAGTACAGGCTATTTGAGTAAAAAGTCCTGTAGGCATAGTATATCTGTGCAAACCCGCTATTAATCCAGCAAGAAAACCAACCACTGGTCCTCCTAAAATTCCACCGGTAGCTACACCTATAATTCTTGTATTTATTAAAGCGCCGTCAAATTCCACACTGAGGTAAGTTCCTACTATTCCAAACAATCCAAAAACTACCGAAAGAACTAGTTTATCTTTTAGGCTTACAGGCTTTTTGTTTATCAATGCCCTAGCAGTTTTTAAATTTGATAATATAAATGTAAATATAAATAAGGTGCCAAACTTATTTGCTAAATTTGTTATTAAAAATACATAATTTTCCATAAAACTCCCACTTATTATTATTTATTATATTTTTCTATATGAATATTTTCTTTTTTAATATCATTTAAATCATATGGCTTTTTTTCTTCAGCTGGATAACCTATCGCCAACATAGCTAAGACTTTTTTATTTGAAGGGATGTTTAAAATTTCCTGCACTAATTCTCCTGAATCTATATCTTTTTCGTAATCTAGCTTTCTATTTCTTATTTGAACCCAGCACGAGCCTAAACCCATTTCATGACATGCTAGATGCAAATATGATATAGCTGCAGATCCATCTTCAATCCACACGTCATTATTTTCTTCATCTACTGACACAACTATAGTTAGAGCCGAGTCTGCTATCATTTTTCCTCCATGAGGTTTAACTTCTGATAGCTTTTTCAAAGTTTCCTTACCCTCTACGAATATATATTCCCAACCTCTTTTGCCCTTTGAGGTTGGTGAGAGTAGAGCCACATTTTTTAAGTCCTCAATTTTTTTTGATTCAATTTTTTTATCCTCAAATTTTCTAATGCTTCTTCTTGTCTTTAGTAAATCTAATATCATAATTTTTCTCCTTTTCTTAATTTTTTGAAAAAATCCTTCATAATATCTGAACACTCTTGTCCCATAATTCCCCTTCTTACTTCTACTCGATGATTTAACCTTTCATCTTCAACTATATTATATAAAGATCCACAAGCTCCTCCTTTTGGATCCAAGGAACCTATAACAAGCTCTGAAATCCGAGAATTAACTATAGCTCCTGCACACATAGGACATGGTTCCACTGTCACATACATGGTACAATCAGTAAGTCTCCAGTTTTTCAAGTTTTTAGAAGCATTTTTTATAGCGATTATTTCAGCATGATTTGTAGTATCGTGAGCTAGTTCTTTCCTATTATATCCTTCTCCAATTATCTTTCCATCTTTTACTATAACGGCTCCTATAGGAACTTCATCCAATTTATATGCTTCATAAGCCTGGTCTAATGCTTTGTTCATAAAAAAATTATCCATAAAAAAACTTCCTTATTATATATTAACCTTATTTTAGCAGAAAATATATAAACTGTTAAGGAAGTTGTTGTCTATTTTAAATTATATTTGATTTTTTAGTAGAGAAATCATCTTTTTACCCGTTAAAGATGCCAGTACAGATTTGATTATATCTCCCGGCAAAAATATAAGAACTCCGCTTTTAAAAACTGAATCAAAAGACACATCTGCTCCCGATACTTTTGTAAGTATTAAATATAAATATGGGAAACCTACTGCATATATAGCAACTAATCCTATTAAAGAAGCTACGAAAAAATTCAAAACCGATGGTTTTTTAATGTCTTGAGCTATTTTCCCTACAATATATGAAGCCAGTATAAATCCAAGTATATATCCGAAGGAAGGTGCAAATATATAAGATATACCTCCGATACCACCGGAAAACACAGGTAGTCCTAATAATCCCATGGTCATATAAAGTATTTGAGATAGTGGTCCGTATTTCGGTCCCAGCATAATCCCTGATAATATTACAAAAAATATTTGCAGTGTAAAATTCACCGGACCTAAGGGTATCGCTATTAGGATAGCACTTACAGCCATTAGAGATGCGAATAGTGATGTTATTACCATATTCCTTGTTGAGATTTTCATCTTTCCTCCATTGTTAACCTTTTTTATCTTATGGTTAACAATTATATATTCTTGATTTATTATTGTCAACTCAAAATTTTATTTGGTTAACGAATTTATATTGCATTTTATGGCACGGCTTTTGCAAATTAGTTACATGAATAAAAAAATTTAGGAGGCTTTCATGAATAGAAAGAGAATAATTAACTGTTCAATAACGGGGTCAATTCACACTCCATCCATGTCCCCTTATTTACCAACAACCCCTGATGAAATAGCTCAAAATGCTATAGATGCTGCTAATGCAGGAGCTGCTACTGTTCATATACATGCCAGAAATCCTGAAGACGGCAAACCTTCATCAGATTTAAAAATTTACGAGGAAATCATTCATAAAATTAGAAACAAAAATAAAGATGTAATCATTTGTATTACTACCGGCGGAAGCTTCTATATGTCCGTTGATGAAAGAGCTGCTTCAGTACCTAAGTTCAAACCTGAATTAGCGTCAATGAATGCTGGATCAATCAACTGGGGACTTTTCCCTGCAGCTGCAAAGATTAAAGAATATAAATACGATTGGGAAAAATCTAACTTAGAAGGCACTATAGACGTAATATTCAAAAATACTTTTGGTGATATGAAGAAGTTACTGGAAATGATGTCAAAAAACAACACTAAGCCTGAATTAGAATGTTATGACGTTGGACATTTATACAATATAAAATTTATGAAAGATTCTGGTTGGATTGAAGGAAAACCTTATCTACAATTTGTTTTAGGAATCAATGGAGCCCTTGCAGCTACTCATTATGACTTACAGTATATGAAAGAAACTGCTGATAGATTGTTTGGAATTGATGGATATGAATGGTCTGCATTTGGTGCTGGAAAATCTGAATTCCCAATATGTACCCACAATTTATTTTTAGGTGGACATGTAAGAGTTGGAATGGAAGATAATCTTTATCTAAGTAAAGGTGTCCTTGCTAAAAACAATGGTGAGCTAGTTGAAAAAATGGCTAGAATTATGAAGGAGTTTGATTATCAAGTAGCTACTCCTGAAGAAGCCAGACAAATCCTAGGTATCAAATAATTTAATTGATGTTGTTTATACACTACACACTTCGTAATATGTCTTCAATAAACAACACAAAAACATTATAGGAGGTGATGAAAAATAAAAAAACTTTATTAGCATTTATTAATAGACAAGTTTCAATCATTACATTAAAATTAATTTTATTAAACTATCTATTTAAGGAGGAACAAAATGGTTTGGTTATTATGGGCATCAACAATCGTAATAGGAATAGTAATATGTACTGTAGTTTGTAGTAAAATAGAAAATACTGGATTAAAAAGACTTGGGGCAACAGGTAGTCTTTTTAAATATCAATAATAAAGGAGTAATAACATGGCTTATATAATTGTTTTTGGTTTATATTTTGGTTTTATAATAATTAGTTCAATAAAAAGTTCTAAACAAGTAGAAACCTTGTCAGATTTTACAACTGGTGGTCATAGAATGGGGTTATTTTTAGGAGTTGGAACTTCTATAGCAACCTGGTTAAGCGTTGCATCAGTTATGGGTGTACCTGGAAATCTATATACAACTGGATTTGCAGCAATCACTGGATGGGTTTCAGGTTGGTTTTTGGCAACCGCATTAATGCCTATAATGGCATATAAGGTAAGATTCCCTAAAATACCTACTCGTAGTTTTCCTGAGTTTATGAGATTAAGATACGATCCCTTTGCAAAGAACAGCAAAATGCAACTACTTGTAGCTGTTTTAATGATATTTGGATATTTCGTATTTGCTCACCTACAAGTTGTAGGCTTTGGAATTGTTTTTTCAACAGTAACGGGTTTGAATTATGAAATTGCTATCTTTTTCTTCTTAGTAATTTTAATCTTTACAAGTATGGGTGGATTTTGGTCAGTTGCTGCAACAGATACTTTAAATGCAATTATGATTTTTATTGGAGTTATAGTTGCATCTATTGTTGTACTACAAAACACCGGTGGCATAGGCAATATAATGGAAACAATTTCTACTACAACCGCTCCTACATTTGTAGGTGGTGAACCTAAAGAAGCAGGAATTATGATATCTCCAGCCGGTACCTTTGGTGTTTCAGCTTTAATTTCTATTTTCTTATCTAACTCTTTAGGTGCTGCAGTAGCTCCTCACTGGATTACAAGATTTATGGCTCCTAAAAATGCTAAAGCAGCTGCAATGCAGATGACTATAACTCTAGTTCTATTAGTAGGTATTTTTGTACCATTAATAATTATTGGACTTGGCTCAAAAGCTCTATTACCGAGTCTTCCAGTAGGAAAAACTACTGATTATCTTTTCCCAATGTTAATTACTCAGTATGCTCCTCCTATTATTGGTGCTATTGCCCTTGCAGGTATTTCTGCTGCTGCTGTATCAACAGCTAATTCAATGCTTTTAATATGTGGAACAGGAGTTGTTTACGATATAAAAAGAACTCTATCAGGAAGTGAAGTTGCTTCTGAAGCAGATGATAATAGTACAGTTAAGCAATTAAGACTGGTTATTTTCGGTTTAGGTACCCTTGCAGTGATAAGTGCTATTAAACCACCAGTATTACTAGCAATGGGCTTTACCTATATTTACGGTGGATTTGGAGCAGCATTTTTCTGGCCAGTAGTATTAGGATTATACTGGAGACGTATGAATAAAGCCGGTGCTTATGCCGCAATAATCGCTGGATTAGGTGGATATATATTTGCTACAGTAACGGGTTCAAGTCTTCCTTCATTCTTGGTTGGAGCTGGACTTTCTCTAATAGCTTGTCTAATAGCTGTATTTACAACTAAAGCTCCGCCTTTAGAATCTTATGAATCATTTTTTGAACCAGAGATAAGTGAATCAACAAGAAAAGTAGTATATAGAATAAGAAAAGAATCTGAAGAAAGAAACGATATTAAAACTGAAGGAATTAGATAACAAATAAGGAGTGCATGATGAAAAGACTTGAAAATAAAATTTCCGTAATTACAGGAGGCGCAAAAGGAATTGGTTTTGCTACATGTGAAAAATTTGTAAAAGAAGGATCAAGCGTTATTATACTTGATATGGATAAAGAGTCTATGGATAAGACTGTTGTAGATTTAAATTTAATAGCAAACTTAGTAGAGGGTTACCAAGTTGATATAACAGATAGAGAAAAAGTAGAAGAAGTATTCAAAATAATTAAAGAAAAATACGGCAAAATAGATATTTTAATAAATAATGCCGGGATAATCAGCGACAATCAATTAAACAAAATGAACTATGAGCAATTTGATAAAGTAGTGGATATTAATTTAAAAGGAACGTTCAATTGTGCAAAAGCAGTAATTCCATATATGATAGAGCAACAAAATGGAATTATTATAAATGCAACATCAATAGTTGGAGTTTATGGAAATTACGGACAAACTAATTATGCCGCAACAAAATGGGGAGTAATAGGTATGATGAAGTCTTGGGCTAAAGAATTTGGAAAATTAAACATTAGATCAAATGCTGTCGCACCTGGCTTTATTGATACACAAATATTGGATCCTATACCGGATAAAGTAATAGATAATCTAATACAAGGAATACCTATGAAAAGATTAGGAAAACCTGAAGAAATTGCTAATGTATATGCTTTCTTAGCTTCGGATGAAGCATCATATATAAATGGAGCTGTAATAGAAGTCAGCGGCGGAAAAACATTATAGGAGGGAAAAATGAGAATTGCTATTTTAGGAGCAGGATCCCTGGGAACAATTATAGGTGGTCTAATAACTAAAGGAACAATAGGAAAACATGAAGTTACATTAATTGACACTAACATAGAACACATTGAAAAATTAAACAATAATGGTGCAACTATAACAGGGTTTTTAGAATTCAATTATCCTGTAGTAGCTATTACCCCTGATAAGATGGAAGGTATATACGATCTAGTTATATTACTAACCAAACAAACCTACAATGATGTAGCTTTAAGTAATTTGTTGAATTATATAGATAAAGATAGCTCCATATGTACTTTACAAAACGGCATTCCAGAAGAATTTGTTTCAGAATATGTTGGTAAAGATAGAACTGTAGGTGGGGCCGTAGGTTTTGGTGCTACTTGGATAGAACCAGGAGTATCCATGTTGACTTCAAAATACGAGGCTGTTAAAGATTATGCTTTTGATATTGGTGAAATCAACGGAGAAATTACACCTAGAATAAAAATGGTTCAAGAAGTACTTTCAAATGTAGGAACTACTGAGATAATGACGAACCTAATGGAGATTAGATGGTCAAAAGTTCTAATGAATGCAACTTTCAGCGGTATGTCGGCTGCTTTAGGATGCACCTTTGGTGAAGTAATGGATAACGAAATAGCTATGAGAGCATTATCTTATGTTGCAGATGAAACAGTGAAAACAGCACATGCAAATAATTACGAACTAATTTATATGAATGGTTTAAATATGGATGACCTAGAATTAAAAGACAATCAAACTTTAGAAGATAAGATGGAACTATATCATATAGGTTGGGATAAGCATAGAGATCTTAAAGCTAGTATGCTTCAAGATTTAGAAAAGGGTATACCTTGCGAAATAGATTATATTAATGGTATTGTTGCTAAAAAAGGAAAAGAAAAAGGTGTTTCGACACCTTTTAACGACAAAGTTATTCAACTAGTTAAAGAAGCAGAGGAAGGTAAATATGTACCGGACTACAAAACAAATTTAAAAGAATTCGAAAAAATGCTAAATCTATAACAACCTTAGTAAATTTAAAGAAAACTCCCCTTGCTAATTATCGTTAAGGTTGGGGAGTTTTCAATTTATATTTTTATATTATATTTTTTTAATTTTGTATATAGGTATGTTCTATCTATATCTAAAATTTTTGCCGCATGAGATTTGTTTCCATTAGTTTTTAACAATACTTTTGTAATGTATTTCTTCTCTACTTCCTCTTTAATATCATCAAGAGAATAAAAGTCAGGTGAAAAACTAGTAATACTATCTACCTCGGTTACAGAATCTTTTTCAAAAGATTCAAAATCTTCGAATTCTAGAATTCCTGAAGCTCTTATAACACATGCTCCCTTAATAGCATTTTCCAATTCTCTTACATTACCAGGCCAATCGTATTTCTCCAACTCTTCAACTACCCTATTATCTATACCTGCGATTCCTAATCCGTAATAATTATTATATTTCTCTATAAAAAAGTCTATTAATTCTTTCAAATCATCAGGTCTTTTTCTAAGAGGTGGCAATGTTAGTTCAATAACATTTATCCTGTAGTATAAATCTTCTCTGAATTTTCCCTCTTTAACCATATCTTTAAGATTTCTATTTGTACTGCAAAGAATTCTAACATCTATGGGTATCGTCTTGTTGTCACCAATTCTTTCAACTTCTCTTTCCTCTAATACTCTCAGTAGTTTTGATTGCAGTCCTATAGGCATCTCTCCTATTTCATCTAATAAAATAGTTCCTTTATTAGCATATTCAAATTTACCAATTTTTCCATTTTTTAAAGCCCCGGAGAAAGATCCTGGGGCATATCCAAATAATTCTGATTCAATTAATTCTTTTGGAATGGCAGCACAGTTAATTTTAACAAATCTTTTATTACTTCGATCACTTAAATTATGTATGGCATTTGCAAAGACTTCTTTACCTGTCCCAGTTTCTCCAGTGATAAGTATTGAGATTGGAGATTTAGCAATCTTTTCGATTTTTTTCTTTAAATTAATTATATCTTTAGAATTACCTATTATTTTATCTAAACCATTATTTGATTCTTTCAATTTTTCTAGTTCTTTTTTGTATTTTAGATTCTCTTCTTTTAATGTTTCAATTTTTTTATTTAATACTTCAACCTTAGACAAATCTTGAAAAGTTGCTGTTGAAATTAAGCCAATAACTTTATTCTTATCATCTCTAATTAAAATTCTATTACAAATTACATCTTTACCGTTTTTCAAAGTGAAAATATCTCCAATAGTCTCGATTTTACTATCCAAGACATCAGGTATTTTTGTACTTGGTATTACATCTTCTATGTGTTTTCCTATAACTGTTTCTTTTATTCCCAATATGTTTATATAATCATCACTGATATACACAATATTTCCTTTTTCATCTGTAATAACTGTTAAATACAAGGAATTTATTGCTCTTAATAAATCTTCACAATTGTTATTATATAATAAATTCAATCTAAGAACCTCCAAAAATAATATATTTTATTATACCATAATTATATACTTATATCTATTTCATAGTAGTGTCAAACTATTTTCAAATAGTCATTTAGTCGAGTTCTGTCAACTATAAATATAATTTAGTTAACTATTTGTTTAATGTGCTTTGTATTTATGTTAAAATTAAATGAACTGAATGATTTAGAGGTGAAATATGAAAAATAAGGTATTAAAAATATTGAAAGAAAATAACAACTACATATCTGGGGAAAAAATAAGTAATATGATAGATGTAAGTCGAACAGCAGTCTGGAAGAATATAAATTCCCTAAAAGAAGATGGATATAAAATAGATTCTGTTTCAAGAAAAGGATATAAATTGATGTCATCTCCAGACATACTCACTCATGAAGAAATATCGCCCTATTTAAATACAGACTTTATAGGCAGAAACATTTTGTATTATGACACTATTGATTCTACTAACAAAAAAGCAAAGGATTTAGCAGACTCAAATTCAGATGGAACAGTAATAATAAGCGAAGAACAAACAGCTGGTAGAGGTCGTCTTGGAAGAAAATGGACCTCACCAAAAGGAAAAAGCCTGCTTATATCTATTCTACTTAAACCTAAAATAGATCCATCTAGGGTTTCAAACATTACCCTAGTTGGAGCTGTTGCTCTAGTTAAAGCTTTAGAAGATTTTGATATTCAAGGATTAATCAAATGGCCTAATGACATCATAATAAATGACAAAAAAATAGCCGGTATACTTACAGAATTAAGTGCTGAAATCAATCAGGTAAATTATGTAGTAATGGGTATCGGAGTAAATTTATATATGGGTAAAAAAGAATTTCCTGAAGATATAAGACATAAGGCAGGATCGATATTATCAGAAACCGGCATGACAATTGACAGAAAGAAATTCACAGGAAAATTTCTAAACTATTTTGAAAAGTATTACAAAGAATATTTCCTGGGAAATAATTTTGATGAAATAATAAAAATATCAAAGGAAAAATCGATACTGCTGGGTAAAGAAGTTAAGGTAATATCTAGAGATTATTCCTATGAAGCAAAGGTATTAGATATAACTTCAGAAGGACATTTATTAGTTCTAAAAGAAGATGGTACTAAAGAAGAAATCTATTCAGGAGAGGTTTCGGTCAGGGGAAAGAACGGGTATATATAAAAATTTAAAGGCTGAAGTTGAAAAACTTCAGCCTAATCTAGTTATATTCTATAATAATATGTGCTATTCAAGTAAATCCTTATGTAAGTTGAAAATAAACTTATAACCCCTATCTGTAGGATGCAAAGGTACAGGAGTAGTGTTTTCAGGATCTAACATAAATTCAACAATATTACTTAAATCTCCAACAGCTAATTTTTTAGGATTGTTGTATTTTTCAAATTTTGTATAAACGTCTACTACCTTATAGTCATAAACTTGAGAATAATCAATTATCATTTCATTCATAGCAGGAATGAATAACTCTGCAAAATCATGAAGCATAGGATCAGTTGTGAATGGGTTATATATTGTATTTACATATATTTCTGCATCTAGATTCATCATCCCTATGCTATCCATTATAGTTGGAAAATTTAATGAAAAATTATATGCTCCAGTAGTAAATGCTGTTGGCAAATCAAAATAAAACAATTTGTCGAATTTTGCTTTTAAAATTAAATCTCCTAAATCTCCATTTTGCCATGCTGTAAAATCTTCCATGAATTTTGAGTAGTTTAAGTATTCATAATTAGCCATCAAAAATTGAGATAATAAATCCTGGAACGGCTTAAGCAAATCATTACCACCGATACTTATAGTTATAACATCTGCATCTACAACATGCTGTTGAACAACCGGCAACCAATTCACCAAATCTCCACTTGTAATTCCATCAGCTGCATCCTTGTTGAAAATTCCTTCACCATAAATTCTTGTAAAATGATCATTTAACATTTCAGTATAACCGTAATCGTCTTCGGCTCCTGTTCCATATGCAATTGAATCTCCTAAAGCTGTATAGGTTATACCTTCTTTTACAGCCCCGAAGGCTGTCCCTGTAATCATTAATACCAATACTAAAACTAGGGATAAAATAACCTTATACCTTTTCATTTGATAACCCTCCTCATGGATTATATTTTAATACAATTATATCATTTCTCTTATTTTTATACAATCCTATGGGAGTATTTTAAATGCTGGTTTTAATATTCAAGTAGTTGATACATCCTCTAAATATTAATAGTTGTGTAGTTTATATAAGTGCTTATTAAAGATAATTAATTCTCTTATTTGATTTATAAATATTATAATATTTTGTATATATATAAGTTTTGTTTATCTATGTAGTAATCCCTTCATGCCATTTAAGATTACAAATTACTTGTCTTTTAAAAAAATATAATTACACATACTTATACAGCTTTAATATAAAGAACACCCCAGAAAATTTCTTCACTGGAGTGTTTTCATAATTATTTAATTTAATTCTAATTCTATATTTAAATAATCTTCAAGCATGCTTATTGTATTTTCAAAATCTTCACCTATCTGTATATCATATCTCATATATTTCATGTTTCCAACATCAGCAGTTTCGTAAAATATCGAGTAATTTCTATAATATGTTTCCGATTTTACTTCAGGAGCTACAGTTTCTACTTCTTTATCCTCTTCTATTCTTCTTTCTATATAATAGTCAGGATTTCTACTTCCATCAGGTCTTATTAGAATTTCAAACGAATATTTTGATTCCTGCAAATAATTTTCGTAGTCTTTTTCTAAATTAATTTTAAGCTTATCTAAATCTATGTCCGTAATATTGTAAGTTTTGAATCCATTTTCGTCGTTGATTTCAAAATTCATATTGGTTATATATGATTCATTGAAGTACCTGTTGTTGTAAGGAAGTCTACTTTTAAATTCTTCCGTATTTAATATTTCCTTAGCTTTAGAATTTAGATAATCCCCATTGTAATCATCTGCTTGTTCTAAGTTGTAGTATCTCGTCAAGTTATCTCCATTTTTCATTACGTAGGTGATTATTACATTTTGATTTAAGTAGTAGCTTTGATCATCAAGGATATGTTGATGGATGTCTATTATATTATCTATGCTTTTAGCTGAAGTATAGACATCAACATATTCTTTAAAGCTATTATCCTCTATATCTTCAAGGTTGAAGTCGTAAACCTGTCTGCTTCTTTCCCATTCCTGCTGGTAGTGATACATAGAGTTTCCAATGAAAGCATATTCTACATCCTCAGCTTCCGGTACATAATATTCGTACTGATTTGTAGCTATGTTACCACCTACAATAAACAGTGCGAAAGCAAGCAGATATATTATGTACATCTTTAAACCCTTAAATGATGGAGAGAAAGATTTTTCTAATATGGCATTGATAATGTAGTAACCTAAAGCTGATAGTAGTACAAAAACCGCCATCTTTCCTATGAAACTTTCTGTTCTTAAGGCTAGTGAAAACCCTATTGGAACTAGTGTAGCTAAAAACAGTGATATAAAGTATTTATATCCGTCGTATACTACTAGTTCTGAAGTTCTTTCGTTTTTTCTTCTTTTTAAAAGCTTATATCCAATTAAATATAGTACAGTCATAATAACTGCCAACTGGAAAAAGTAAGTCCAATTTATCCCATCATCAAAATAGTTTAAAAAGTACAATTTGTCAACCTTGTAATAGTTCTCTACAAAGCTATTGAAAAGTATGTTAGCATTAAATCCTAATGCTAAATCCTCAATTATTGTAAATAAATAGTTAAGTATAGCTAAAAAGGATAATGGTAATGTGAAATTAACCACTGTCGCTACAGCTGCAGCAAAAGAGTTTCCTGTCAATATACTTGAAAAGGCGGATGTAATTATCCCAGTAGCAAGCCACGGAATGGTTATAATGTACATTTCATGTACATCTACACCAGCTATTAGGTTTATTACAGCCAAAATTCCTATTAAAACAGCTGTAAATATTAAGTTCGTAATAATAATTAAGTTTACCCTTTGTAGTGATGTCATTGGCTTGGATGTATAGTAGCTAAGCTTTCTACTATCGTGTAAATAGCTAAAGTCAATAATGCAGTTTATAAATACAAGGATAAAAATTTCAATCATACCTACTACTATATTACCTTCTTCAATATCATTTATTAGTAATAGAGGCATAATGAGTACAGTAATTATTAGTATGACAAAAGAGATTAAAAACCAGTTCTTCTTACCGTATATGCTATCTAAAAGTACCGTCTTAAAATTATTCGGAAATAAATTCTTCTTTTCCATATCCAGCACCTCCTAATTCCGTAATAAATATTTCTTCTAAATCCATAGATAATTCATCAAAAATTAGAAGATTGTATTTTTCATTTAAGTCTTTTCTAAATATGTCTACGCTTCCTTTGATAATACCGAAGTATACACTTCCTATTTTCTGTACTTTAATTATTTCGTAATCTTGACTACTTATACTTTCGAATTCTTCATCAATTGCAAATTGAACTCTCTTAATTTCTGCCTTAAGAGTATCCATTTTTTCTTCTTTTATAATTCTTCCTTCATGCATAATACCAACCTTGTCGCAAATATTATCTATTTCTTTAAGGTCGTGAGATGATATTATAACGGTAATTTTTCTTTCCATTACTTCATTTATTAATACATTCCAAAATTTACGTTTAACTACTGCATCTAAACCATCTACAACCTCATCAAGTAAAAGTGCTTCCGGGTTGGCTGATACTGCAATTATAAACGCAGCCTGTTTCTTTTGTCCTTTTGATAAAGTGCTCAGTTTTGCTTTTCTGTTAATGTTGAAAAATTTGAGAAGCTTTTCATATTTTTCTAAAGACATATTTTTATAAAGTTTATTTTCGTATTTAAAAAGCATGTCCAAATTGTATCCATATGGAAAATATAAATCATCTTGAATGTAGTAAAACTTATCCAAATCTGAACTTTTTTCATTTATTTCTTCTTCTTTATAAATTACTTTTCCGCTGTCCGCTTTAAATATCTGCATAATATGTTTAAGCAGAGTAGTCTTTCCACAGCCGTTTGATCCTACAAGACCGTATATCTCTCCTGTATTTGCTGTAATATTTATATCTTTCAATACATTAAAATCTCTAAACCATTTATTCAGTCCTTCAATTTTTATCATG
>JAWSUU010000013.1:21900-27077 GCA_033549325.1 Bacillota bacterium
ATGGCCTTCATCTCCTTTCAGAAGATTTTTTATCAAATTGATAATTTCTTCATCTGTCATTTTTATTAATCTTAGTGCCTTAATAGAATCTTTTAAATCCAGTTCTATTCGCTTCATATAAGTATTTATCATTTCTTTTTGTCCCTTTACAAAATATCCTTTGCCCTGTTCTGATCTAATGTAATCGTCCATTTCCAAAAGTTTATATGCTTTATGTATAGTATTTGGATTAATCCTAATTGTAGAAGCAAGTTCTCTAACAGAGGGTATTTTTTCGTCGGGCTTAAGTACTCGAGATACAATAAGTCTTACAAATTCACTGTAAATCTGTTCATATATAGGTTTTGAACTATTTGTATCTATCCTTATCATACTTATTCTCCTTTCACTGTACCAGTTTATATAGTACAGTAACTGTATTATACTCCCTGGTACAGTTAAAATCAATTAATTATTTATTAATTTTTCATTTATATGTATAATAGTAATTAGGAGAGATGATAATATGATGGAAATTAAAGGAAAATACAATAAAGCCTTAGTTTTTACAGACAATATCGATGATGGAGCTGTATCACAAATAAAAGAATTGTGCGATCAGCCCTTTGTTAAAGATTCTAAGATAAGAATAATGCCTGATGCTCATGCCGGCGCCGGGTGTGTAATAGGTACAACTATGACTGTTTCTGATAAGGTAGTTCCAAATTTAGTTGGTTACGATATTGGCTGCGGTGTAGCTACTGCTAAGCTATCTACAGATTCTATTAATTTAGAAAAATTGGATAATTACATCAGAAACAGCATACCTCACGGTTTTGATGTGAATGATAGGGTAGTTAGAGATTTTCCTATAAATAAACTTAACTGCTACAAATATCTCAATAACCCGGACAGATTAAGAAAGAGTTTAGGTTCTTTAGGAAGCGGTAATCACTTTATTGAGGTAGCAAAAAATGAAAAAAACGAACTATATTTACTTATACATACTGGAAGTAGAAATTTAGGTAAGCAGGTTGCTCAGTTTTATCAGAAAAAAGCATCTGAATCGCACAAAGATCTATCAAAACATTTAGCTTACTGTGAGGGAAAACTTCTAGATGATTATCTATGGGATATTGAACTTGTACAAGAATATTCTAAAATTAATAAAATAGTAATTCTTGAGAAGATTTTAGATAGATTTAATATAAATATGAAGGATTACTATATCACTACTCATAACTATATAGATTTAGAAAGAAAAATATTGAGAAAAGGGGCGGTATCTGCATTAACGGGTGAAAAGTTGACTATTCCAATAAATATGAAATACGGTTCGGTAATATGCAGTGGAAAAGGAAATCCAGAGTGGAATTACTCTGCTCCCCACGGTGCAGGCAGACTCATGAGTCGTAACGAAGCTAAAAAAACTATATCCTTAGAAAGTCTTAAAGACGATATGGAAGGTATTTATACAACTTCTATTTCAAAGTCTACAATAGATGAATCCCCAAGAGCATATAAATCAGCAGAAGATGTTTTAAGCAACACAAAGGATACTATTGAAATTTTAGAGTATATAAAACCAATATATAACTTTAAAGCATGACCTGTTTTATGATATGATATTATAGAAAAATACTGGAGGTAATTATGGCTGATATTGATGAAATTATGAACTGGACCTTTCTTGAAGAAACCAATGTACCAAAGGATGTTAAGGATATACTTGTAGATGGAGAAGATGTAGAAATCGCCTACAAAACCATTAGAGATATCGCTTTAATTACAAATAAACGGCTTATAATCGCCGACAAGCAGGGAATAACAGGTAAAAAGACAGAAATATACTCTATTCCTTACAAATCAATTGTAATGTATTCCAGTGAAAATGCAGGAATTCTTGATTTTAATGCAGAAATTCAGCTTTGGACTCGGGCTGGTAACTTTAAATTGAGTTTAAAAAAGGGTGTAGATATAAGAAAACTAGATAAAATCATTGGAAAACACATACTATAATATAAAGGGAGATTAATTAATGGCAAAATTATACTTTAGATACGGTGCGATGAATTCAGGAAAAACAACTCACCTTATACAGGTTGCATATAACTACGAAGAAAGACATATGAAGGTTTTACTTCTGAAACCTAAAGTAGATAGTAAAGGAAAAGACTATATAGTATCAAGAATTGGTGTGAAAAGAAAAGTAGATTATATGATAGATAACAAGGTTAATATATACGACTTACTTAAAAATGAAAGTATGGACTGTTTATTAGTCGATGAGGTTCAGTTCTTAACAGAAGAACAAATAGATCAACTACTAGAGTTTGTTACTATAAGGAATATTCCGGTGATATGCTACGGACTGAGAACGGATTTCCAAACAAAGGGATTTCCCGGAAGTAAAAGACTATTATTATTAGCTCATTCAATTGAAGAATTAAAAACTATATGTAGATGTGGTAAAAAAGCAGTATTCAATGCTCGTAAAATCAATGGAGAATTCGTGTTTGATGGAAATCAAATTGCTATAGATGGAGATGAGGTAACCTACGAATCCTTATGCCACGTATGCTACGACAAAGAAAAAAAGGCTTATCACCAAGAATAAGCCTTTTCCATTTATACTGCCACCATCATTTCAATTTCTACTTTAAAATCATTATGAAGATCCCCTGTAGGAACTATAGCTCTAGCTGGTTTGTGATTTTCAAAGTATTTAGCATATACTGCATTTACTTCATCCCAATATTTCATATCCGGGATGTAAACTGTAGCTTTAATAACCTTGTCTTTGGTAGTACCGGCTTCTTTTAATATCATATCTACATTTTTTAAAATTCTTTCAGTTTCTTCTGCAGGTGTTCCCAATAAGTCTTTTCCAGTATCAGGATCAACGGCAATTTGACCGGATATGTATAGAATTCCATTGTGTATAATTGCCTGAGAATAGTGTCCTTTTGGTTTTAATTCATTGTCTGTTTGAATAAATTTCATTTTTGTTACCTCCTATAAAAATTTATAATTATATTTATCAAAAATTTCTTTTTCTAATTCCATCCTTACAGTCATTAGAGGATCAACTATTTGATTAATTCTTAGATTTCCAATTAATGATAGTAAGTTTCCTGCTTCTTTTTTAGTTATATCTATATTATCTACTAAAAATTCAAACATGCTTTCAGTCGCTTTTACCGCTGCCTCATCAAGAGTTTTAGCAGAATATATGGTCATAAACAAATCTTTATTTAATACTGAAGGTGTTGGAATATTATAATCTTTAAGTACTGTTACTCTTACATCAACTTCACCATTCATTTCCAGACCGCTTATTGATACTTCTCCATCACCCATAACTCCGTGTATGTCTCCCATAGAAAGCAATCCGCCTTCCGCATTTGATTTTAGATACAAAGTGGCTCCTTTTGTAATTCTTTTACAATCCATATTTCCACCGTGATAATCAGGAGTTGTATTTCTTATACTTTCCATTTTTGGTGCAAGACCTATTACACCTATCATTGGATCTAGGTCGATAGATATTTTATCGTTAAATATAGCTTTGTTATTTTCAATAGGTATAACACTGCACTCTAATTTATCCCACTTATCTTTTAGTGCACCTGCTCCCGGTCTCGATGTCATTACACCTTTATCTTCTACCCTTATATCCAGTATTTCAACTTTTACAATGTCTCCCTCTTTAGCTCCTTCTATATACAAAGGTCCTGTTGATGGATTATTGAAACTCCAGTCTATTTCATCAAAATTTTGATCTTCTTTTATTATCTGGTTGCCGTAACAATCTAGACACTCAAATGTTATACTTTCTCCAGATTTTATTTTTTCCACAGGTGTATGATTCATTGACATTTCTACAATGCAGTTGTCTCTCTTTATTTTTTTCATGATTAACCATCCTCTCTTCAATAAGTAATTTAATTATATCATATTAAATTTTATCAATATATAGGACTTATGTCCATCTAATTCATTTTTATTTGACATAGATATCCTGTTGATATATAATTAAAATAATAATTAATACCCCCCGGGGGTTAGGAGAATGTTTATGAAATATTTATACATAGTAACTATAATTGTTCTTATAATTTCATTTATTAAGAGCAAAGAAAAAACTATAAAAGGAATAAAAAAAGGTATTAAGAAGTTTAATAAAATACTTCCAAAATACTTAATACTACTTATGATAATTTCTTTTGTGCTTTTAGTATCAGAAGGTTTTATTATTCAATATTTAAGTAACGAAAATGTTATAGTAGGAACCATTGCTAGTGTAATTATTGGTTCAATAACAATGATGCCTGGTTTTATAGCCTATCCATTAGCTGGTGTTCTTCTTGAAAAGGGAGTAGCTTATATAATCTTAGGTGGATTCGTTACATCACTAATGTTGGTAGGAGTTGTTACTTTTCCAGTTGAAAAAGAATATTTTGGGACAAGAGCAACTATTGTCAGGAATGTTGTTGCTTTCTTGATTTCCATTGGTATCGCTCTTGGAATAGGATTCTTTTATGGGGAGGTTTTTTAAATGAATAAAAGAAGATTAAATTTTGTACTGTTTGGTATATTCCTTTTAATTGTTGGAATATCATATCTAGTTAATTTTGAATTAGGAAAAAACTTAGGTACCAACTTTTATATATTTGCAAAAGATATGGTCCTCATATTACCACCTGCATTTATTTTGATAGGATTGTTTGATGTGTGGGCTAGTAGAGAAGCTATAGAAAAATCCTTTGGAAAACATTCAGGTCTTATGAAATATGTATATGCTATAGCTTTGGCAGCAACAACTGTTGGAGGTACATTTGTAGCTTTTCCTGTAGCTAACAGCCTGTATCACAAAGGTGCTGATTACGATTCAATAATTACATATGTAACAGCAGCAAGTCTATTCATGATACCTATGAGTATCATGGAGGCTTCTATACTAGGAATTAAATTTACCCTCTTAAGATTGGGATTATCTATTCCACTAATAATTATAAGTGCAAATTTACTTAAGTATTACTTTAATAAAATAGACTATAAACTACCTAAGGTAGAATAAAAAATTAATTAAATAAATAAAAAGATAGATGAAAAGGAAAGAACCTCTCGGCCAATGTCATTAAGTTAAGAAATTAAAACCAAAGTTTAAGAACAGAGTATGTTAAAAATGCATACCC
>JAWSUU010000014.1:0-27004 GCA_033549325.1 Bacillota bacterium
TTATTACTTGTCATATAGGGACCTACCTTTCTAAAAGTATTATATCATCTACACGACAACTATTCTAACATATAGGGAAAGATATAATTGAATTTTTTGATTGTAAAAAAAACAACCGCTGACCTACAGCAGTTGTTTTTCTTTGGTGACCCATCGGCGATTCGAACGCCGGACACCCTGATTAAAAGTCAGGTGCTCTACCGACTGAGCTAATGGGTCTTATTTATATTCAGCACTTTCACATGCTTAAATATAATACTATAGTTAAAGTCACTTGTCAACACTAAATGAATAATTTTTCCCTTATAAATGTTTCGCTTCTTTTTGGACCTACTGATACTATACCTGCATTTATACCAGTTAGTTCTTCCATCTTTTCTACGTATTTTTTTGCATTTTCAGGAAGCTCTTCGTAAGTATTTGCCTTTTCTATATCTTCAAACTTCCATCCATCCATTTCAATGTAAACCGGCTTGCATTTTGATAGTGTTTCTAAACTGGATGGGAAATAGTCGATCTTTTCACCTTCAAGTTCGTAAGCTACACATATTTTCAATTTATCTAATCCTGATAAAGTATCAAGTTTAGTTACTGCCATTGTTGTAAGACCGTTTATGTCTCTTGAGTAATTTAACATAACTATATCAAGCCATCCGCATCTTCTAGGTCTACCGGTAGTTGTACCGTATTCAAATCCTTTTTCTCTAATATAGTCTCCAGTTTCGTCAGATAATTCTGTTGGGAAAGGTCCCTTTCCTACTCTTGTAGTGTAAGCCTTTACCACTCCTAAGGACTTTTCTAAATCGTAAGGACTTAACCCTGTTCCTATAGGAATTCCTCCAGAGATAGGATGAGAAGAAGTTACGTAAGGATAAGTACCAAAGTCTATATCAAGGAGTGTTCCCTGTGCTCCCTCAAAAAGGACTTTTTTCCCCTCATTTACTGCTTTTCTAATTATTGGCTGAGTATTTACTATATATTTTTTCAGTTTATTTAAATATCCAATATATTCTTTTACTATTTTATCTTCATCTAAAGGATCTGCTTCATAGTATTTTGTAAGAAAATCATTTTTTCTTCTTATGTTATATCTAAGCTTTTCTTCAAAAGAATCCAGATATTCAAAATCACATATTCTAATACCTGTTCTTTCTACCTTGTCTCTGTAGCAAGGTCCTATACCTTTAACAGTCGTTCCGATTTTTTTCTTGCCTCTTGCTTCTTCTTCAAGTCTATCTATTTCTATATGATATGGGAAAATAATATGCGCTCTATCAGATATCATAAGGCTGTCTAAAGAAATCCCCAGATCTTCTAAATACTTAATTTCTTCTATTAAAGATTTAGGATTTAAAACGACTCCGTTTCCAATGATACAAGGAACATTTCCATACAAAATCCCCGATGGAATTAGATGCAGCTTGTACTTTTGATCTCCAATGACTACAGTATGTCCTGCGTTATCTCCACCTTGGTATCTAACTACCATATCTGATTCTTTGGCTAAATAATCTGTGATTTTACCTTTTCCTTCATCGCCCCACTGGGCTCCTAATATTACTAAATTTGGCATATTAATCTCCTAACTTTCGTTTCTATTTAAAATTTCTCTTGCCATTACAACTCCAGCAGCTGAAGCTTGAGCCAATCCTCTAGTTACTCCTGCTCCGTCTCCGCCGGCAAATAGATTTTCTACCTTTGTTTCCAGTTTACCGTCTAAGTCAACTCTTGATGAGTAAAACTTAACTTCCACTCCGTAAAGTAATGTATGCTTTGAGTACACTCCCGGTGCTACCTTATCCATGGCTTTAAGCATTTCAACTATATCTTGTAAGAATCTGTAAGGCAGTACTAAGCTTAAATCTCCCGGTGTTGCATCCTTTAGAGATGGCTGTAACAAACTTCTTTCCAATCTTTCATGAGTTGATCTTCTTCCGTCTAATAAGTCTCCCAATCTTTGCACAAGTACTCCCTCACCAAGCATGTTTGCCAGGGATGCTATGTATTTTCCATAAGCTATAGGAGAGTTGAAAGGTTCTGTAAATTCTTTTGATACTAATAGTGCAAAGTTTGTCTTGTCCGTTCTTTTATCTGCATATGAATGACCGTTAACGGTTTTTATACCGTCGTTGTTCTCAATTACTACCTCACCATATGGGTTCATACAGAACGTCCTGACTCTGTCATCAAATGAATCGGTATAGTATATTAATTTTGATTCGTAAACTACATCAGTTATATCTTTCATTACTACAGCTGGAACTTCGACTCTTACCCCAACATCTACTGCATTATTCTTAAGTCCTAATCCAAGTCTTTCACTTTCACCTTTAAACCATTCTGAACCTTCTCTACCCGGTGCTGCTGCTATGTATTTGCCGTAGAAAGTATCTCCTTTATTGGTCTTTACTCCTACAGCTTTATTATCTTCTACTATAATTTCTTCAACTGCTGTTAAAAATTCAATACTAATTTTATTTTGTAAATAGTATTGGATTTTTTTCAGAATTTCATAGTTTTTATCGGTACCTAAATGTTTTATGTGGGCTTTTATCAGTTTTAAATCCGCAGATGCAGCTTTTTTCTCTATTTCCAGTACCTTTTGCTCATCCATACCGTGGACTTCTTCTGTTCCACCAAATCTTACATAAATAGTGTCTATGTACTTTATTAGTTCTTCCAGTCTTTCTTTAGTTATATATTTGTCTAAAACCCCACCGAATTCTGTAGTTAGGGTGAGTTTTCCATCGGAGAATGCTCCTGCTCCTCCCCATCCGGTTACTATAGAACATGGTTTGCATTTTATGCATTTGTCTACAGTTTTTCCAATAGGACAGTTTCTATCATCTATATTTTTTCCTTTTTCTAAAAGGAGTATATTTAAATTTTCATCTTTTTCAATCAATTCTAGTGCGGTAAAGATACCTGCCGGTCCTCCACCTATAATTATAACATCATAATCTTTTTTATTCATATAAACCTCCTTGCTATCTTTCTCAATAGCCCACTATATATTATCAAATACTAATATTATAGTCAATGTTTTACGAATATTTTTTTGATGATTATTCCTTTTATTCGTTTTAAAGGAGAATTGTTAAAAATAAATACCTGCATCAAATTATTTGATTACAATTTGTCAAAATTATACGAACTTTAACAAAATTAAGTAGTTCTAAAATTCGTGTGCAGTCATTTTAAAAAGGAAGGTTTAAACCTTCCTTTTTTTTATAAATTCATTTAATTCTTCTAAAGTCGGCATTCCGCCTTGTGCTCCGAATTTAGTTACGGATATAGCTCCTGCTATATTTGCAAATTTTATACTTTCTTCTATAGTCTTACCTTTTACTATTGATTGAGCAAAGGCTCCATTAAAGGTGTCTCCCGCTCCTGTAGTATCAACTACTTCAACTTCTAGACTTGGTATTTCAATTAGCTGATTACCATCGGAAAATACTACACCTTCACTTCCTTTTGTAATAATAAGCTTATTTTTTTGTTCTTTTAAAATCTTTTCTTCCTTATTACTTCCATAAAGAATTTCAAATTCATGTTCATTTGGAGTTATAAAGTCCAGCTTATCTAACGTGCTTCTATTTAATTTTTGAATAGGTGCAGGATTTAAAATAACCTTAACTTTATTTTTACTGCATAAGTCTATTACATATTCTACTACATCAATAGGTATTTCCAGCTGCAGCAGTACTATTTTACTTCCCAAGATCACATCTTTGTTTTTATCAATGTATTCCTTGTCGACTTCGTAATTTGCTCCCGGAACTACTATTATACTATTGTCTCCTTCAGCAAGAACAATACCTGCAACACCACTTGGAACATTATTTACCTTTTCAATGTATTTTGTTTCAACATTATTAATTTTTAGATTTTCTTCCAGAAAAACACCGTTTTGGTCATTACCCAGACATCCCAGCATTGCTACACTTGCTCCAAGTCTTGCTGCCGCTATTGCCTGATTTGCTCCTTTTCCTCCCGGTACAGTCTTGAAGTCATTTCCCAGCAGGGTTTCTCCGGGATTAGGTCTTTTGTCGGCTTTAAATACAAGATCTGCATTTATGCTTCCAATCACAACTATATCATACACGTTATCATTCCTTCCTGGAGTTAAATTTTAAGCCATTTCTTAATGTATTCTTCTTTTTTCATTGTAGGTTTAAATTTTTTCAGTATATTTTCTGTTTCTTTAATATTTTTCATCATATCGTAAGCTGTTCCTGCTAAAACCTTCCCTGGAATAATATATGCCATTTCTTCATCTTTCATTTTAAAATCGTAGTTATGGTAATCTCCTTCAAATCCGCTGTAACCTATTTGGATTACCGGAGTCATTGCTGAAACATCTGACAAATCATCCGAAGCAAAGGTTCTGCCTCCCTTGTATATATTATCATCTTCTATAAATGCCTTAGCGTTTTCCACAATTGTTTCAGCCATTGGACTAAAGTAGTTGCTAGGTAAGTATCCTGGAATGTTTTCTATGCTGCATTCACACCTTAGAGCCTTAGCACTGTGTATGAAAGCGTTATCGATTTTTTCATTAGCATCAAATATAGCTTCAACACTTGCTGCTCTTACGTAGGTTTCTAATTCAACATTATCCGGTACAGCATTTACTGCGTCTCCACCCTTTTTAATTATAGGGTGAAATCTTACGTGATCTTCGTCTTGAAAAGTTTCTCTTAAAAGTCCAACAGCATTTATTGCAAGAGTTGCAGCATTTAAGGCATTTTTACCTAAATGAGGATAAGCTCCTGCATGAGCACTTTTTCCTTTAAAGTATGCGGTTTTTGCCAAAAAACCGTTGTTGGATATATCTGTTTCTATAACTTTGCCTTCCATACCATTTCCGTGGGAAGCAAGAACTACATCCACATCATCAAAGGCTCCTTCTAAAATTAAATTTTGTTTTCCTGAAAAAGCTTTTATCTTTCCTTCTTTTACTAGATTTAGTCTATATTGAAAATCTACAAATTCTTCTGCCGGTGCAGTTATTAATGATACCTTGCAGTTAAGTTCTTCGTGAATACCTGTTTTAGCAAAGGCTTTAAATACTCCCAACATTATTGTCATTTGTGAATTATGTCCACAGGAGTGGGCTCCATTATCCTCTTTATTTGCATAGGGATGATTAATAGTAGGAGTTGCATCCATATCGCATAAAAGTCCTATATGCAGCTTATCTCCCCTACCTATAGTAGCCTTCATTCCTGTAATTGCATATTCTTTAAAGTCGGATAGTTCTATATCACTAATAAATTCTTTTATTAATTTTTTAGTATTATTTTCCTTGTATCCTAATTCCGGATTTTTAAAAACTTCATTACCGAAATCAACGAGTTTCTCTTTATTTTTTTCTATTGCTTCATATATTTTATCTTTCGTAGTAATCACCTCTTATCTATTAATAAATATCTCTATCTTCTTACCAAAGGCTTTCATGAAAAATTTGGTTAAAAAGCCTGTTAAAAACACTGATATAATAGTACCTTCCTTAAATCCTACTAACTCTCCGATAAATACCAGAGAGACAATAATTGCTAAAATAACTATTGTTGAATCAAAAGCTATTTTAATATTTCCAAAGTCCTGCTTAGTTTTATCAGCTATTGCTTTTATAGCACCTTCTGCCGGTGGTATTACAACATTTGATATTACCGAAAGGGTTATGCCAGTTGCCAGTACTATACATCCTATAACAAGTACAAACAATCTATTAATGTATACTTCAGGATTTAACCCTCTTACCAAATACATGGATAGGTCTATAAAGGTGCTGAACATAACACCTACTACTATTTGAAAATATTGTCTTTTTTCAAAATCTTTTCCGTACAATACCATCTGTATTGCTATATAGGTCACAGTAAGAAAAAAGGTCGTTATGCCAAAGCTAAAGGGGGTGATAAAGGATAATGCGTAAGGAAAAGTACTAACCGGTGCTATTCCCAACTCTGTTTTAGCTGCAATAGCTATACCTAGGGCATATAAAAACAAACCTAAAGCATATATAATTACCCTTTTCTTACCAAAGTAATTTTCAGTCATCTTTTTCTCCTATTTACTTGCATTCTTCGTCTAATTTACAAAATCCATCCATTAATATTTTTATGAATTTCTCTCTATCTACATCTACTAATACTCTAGTATTAGGATTTTCGTACTTCATCCAAGGTCTATTGTCAGCCGCTGTTCTTCCTCTATGAGGACCATCTGAAGTATCTATCTCTACCTGTAAATCCTTGTATTTAAATATTTCAGGATTCATGAGATACATTACGCTGCAAACATCATGAAGAGGATATGATGCATATCCTTCACCTCTATGATACTGAACATAAAAATTAAGTAGGTGTCCACACATTTTAGATACCTTGCCGTCTTTTTCCATAAGTTCATTTATTTCATCCTCAGTAATTCCTGCTTCATGAGTAACTTCCAGTCCACTCATTATCACCGGGATACCTGATCTGAATATTACCGCTGCTGCTTCAGGGTCTACATAAATATTAAATTCAGCATGAGGAGTGAAGTTTCCTGCGTAAATAGATCCTCCCATAATAGATATTGCTTCTATTTTTTCTTTTACTTCCGGAAAAGTTGCTAGTAGAAGTCCTACATTTGTCATAGGTCCTACCGGTACTAGAGTAACCTTTCCTTGGCAATTCATTATTTTATCTCTCATAAAAGTAACTGAATTAGTTGAATCCAACTCAAAAGTAGGCTCCGGGAAGTCCCATCCATCTAGCCCGGATTTTCCATGTACCATATCTCCTAGAACTAAATCTCTGTATATAGGTCCGGCTTTACCGCTGGCTGCAGGGGTACTCATTCCCAAGTATGTGTAAAGTTTTCTAAGGTTTAAAGTTACCTTCTCTAAAGTTTGATTTCCTGCAACTGTTGTTACTCCTAAGATGTTAAATTTGTCCTGATTTGCTAAGGCTAAAAGTATTGCCATAACATCATCATGTCCTGGATCACAGTCTATTATTATGTTTCTTTTTTCCATTTCTTTACCTCCGTTATTTAATTAATTTTCCAATATTTTTGTTTACCCCAAAGTATTCAGTAGATAGTGCCGCTGTTTCATTTGCCTTTTCTAATGCATCTTTTATATCTAATCCTTTTATTAAAGAGCTGATTAATATACCGTTAAAGGTATCTCCAGCTCCCGTGGTATCCACTACTTTTGGTTTTTTACCTTCAATCTTTATACTATACTCCCTTGTCATAAGTTCGCATCCCTGCTCACCTTTTGTGATTATTATTTTAATATTTTTATCAATCAATTTTTTGATAAATTCTTCTGATTTTTTACTTATAAGTTTTTTGTAACCTTCAATATTAAAGGAAAGTATGTCTGAATTTTCCATGAAATATTCTATATTGTACTCATCTTTCAACATAGTTTGTTCTATGTCGTAAAATATTTTTACATTTTCTTCCCTTAAGATTTTTACTATTTTTTTTGCATCTGCCAATCTTATTATTTCAGGAATATTAGTATATAAAAATTTTGCACCTTTTAAAATCTCCATCTGTTTTTCATTTAAGGGAATTTCAGGTTTTTTGTCTTCATCTAGCACAAATATTACTCTTTCACCTTTAGTGTTTACTATTATTGTCCTCATAGTTTTATGGTTGTCGTAGGTGCAAAGAGATTTGTCTATATTGTATTTTTCTAAATCAGTGATAATTATATCTCTAAATTCTTTTCCTATCACATCAAGCATATAGGTTTTTATACCTGTGCTTGCCATAACACAGGCAGCATTGTAGGGCATTCCCCCTACTTGATAACCTTTAAATTTTGCTAAGGCTTTATCCCCTAATTTAGGCCATTCAGTACTTGTGATGTAGTCATCAATACATACTGTTCCAAGTGAAACTACATAATCTTTAGTATTCATTTTCGTTTCCTACTAAATTAAAAATTTCTGCTGCTGTTTTTTCTAGATTGTAGCCGTTGGCTTCATTTAATATACTAAGGTAATCTTCAGGAAGAGACTCTATACCCTTTAGTGCTCCTGCAATACCTCCTACCATTGTTGCAACTGTATCAGTATCGCTTCCTATGTTTACTGCAGCTATTATGGATTCTTTAGTATCTCCATTAAAGGCTGCTAAAATTCCATAAACCGCCGGTACTGCCTCTGATACATGTATTCCTGTTCCTATTATGTCATATATTTCTTTCAAAGCTTCATCGAAATCTTTTGCTTTTTTACCTATTTCAACTGCTAATTTAATTCTCTTTGATACACTTGGTCCAGCAGCTATTTTACCCATATCTGTACCTATTTCAAATCCCTTTTCCGAACCGTAAATACCGGCTTCAATAACTTCATCCAGAGTTGCATCCTTTTCCAGTGCCTTTGCAATAGAGGCTGCTATTGCACAAGCTCCCGATATAGAAAGATTGTTATTGTGAGTTGGTTTGCATACTTTTACCGCATCTTCAATGGCTTTATCTATATTTCCCAGATTAAAAAGGCCCACCGGTAGTATTTTCATTGCAGATCCATTTGTAGCCTTAGAATTATAGTTAACCATTCCTGTTTCACTTTGATAGTCGTATTCTTTACCTTTTTTTAGATATTCCAGAGCTACTCTTGTTGTAGGTCCGGCAAATTTTTCAAAATATTCTTCGCTTTCAGACCATTTTAACAAGCCTCTTTTTATAGATTCACTATCAATTTTGCCTCTTTCTTTAATAAAACTTTCTATAAGAAAATAGGCCATACTGAAATCATCAGTAACCTGGCCTGCTTTTCTTCCTTTTGCGAAAACATCTTCTGGTGGTGGTAAGAATTCTTTCACATATCCACTGTATTTCTTTATTATTTGTTCTCTAGTTCTCATTTCAGTTACAGCTCCCATGGCATCGCCAGCACAAGCTGCAACTAAAGATCCTAAAATTTTATCCTTCATCTAACCATCCTTTTACTTTTCAATTGTTCTTTGCTTTTTCTTCATATTTCTATAACTAAAAGCTGACAATCCAACGATTACAGTTATGTAGGGAAGCATT
Organism: Bacillota bacterium; assembly: GCA_033549325.1. GTDB lineage: Bacteria > Bacillota > Clostridia > Tissierellales > Dethiosulfatibacteraceae > UBA8670. The sequence goes on from JAWSUU010000014.1 coordinate 9,050, forward strand.
TGTATTAGCTCATAAGGTATATCGATTCCTGTTTGAAAAACATTAGCCATAGCATCAGCAGTACCAAAAAGTAAAGCAACAAGCATTCCTCCTATTGGTGTACTTCTACCCATAGCATTGGCAGCTAATCCGATGAATCCTCTACCAGCCGTCATGTTTGTAGTAAAGTATGATAAATATCCCATTGATAAAAATGCTCCTCCAAATCCTGACAATACACCACTTAATCCTAAAGCGATATATTGAATTTTATGAACGTTAATACCAACGGATTCAGCTGCATCTGGATTCTCTCCAACAGCTCTTATTTTTAATCCTAATGGGGTTTTATACATAAACATATGCATTACGAAAACACTTATAAAAACTAAATAAGTTAATACATTATGTCCTGATAAAACTCTACCTATAAAAGGTATATTCTGAATTAGTGGTATATTTACATTTGGAAGCACTAAACTGTTAATTGAAGATGAAACACCTCTATCTCCAGAAACTAAGAACAGCATAAATATAGTACCCCCAGCAGCCATTAAATTAATAGCAATACCTGCTAATATATCATTAGTTTTGAATTTTAACACTAAGAATCCTAAAAACAATCCCACTAGACCTCCAAAGGTTATAGCAGCTAATAATCCAAGCCAAGCACTATTAAGCAGCGCACTGAATATTACTCCTATCAATGCTGCTAGAAGCATTATACCTTCTAAGGCTATATTAAATATTCCAGACTTAGAAGATACAGCTCCCGCTAAAGTTGCAAAAAGAATTGGGGTGGTTACTCTCAAAATTACTCTTAAAAAATTTGCTGAAATTAAAATCTCAAATACCGTCATCTTATTCAACTCCTTCCGCATCTATTGTAGATTTAGCTTCTTTAGCTACCATTCTATGTTTATACTTAGCTAAGAATTGCTCGGCTACTATTAGTATTATTATCGTTCCCTGAGTTATAGATACAATTTCTGGAGTTACATCTGTAGATCTTGACATTATGTCCGCGCCTATTCGTATATATGCTAAGAAAAATGCAGCTAAAGGTACATAAATAGGGTTGTTTTTAGCTAAAGTTGCAACTATGATTGCATCCCAACCGTATCCAAGTAAAGTGGTCCAGGTAAATCTCCGATATAATCCTAGGAGGTGTATTCCCCCACCCATTCCAGCAATGAAACCACCTATAATCTGTGATATTAATATTACTTTTATAATATTTATTCCTGAGAATCTTGCAAAATCTTCATTTTGTCCTGAAACTCTAATCATATATCCCATTTTTGATTTGTATAGGAAGATATAAGCTCCAGCAGTAAATAATAGGGCAATTACCAAGCCTATATGTATATTGGTTCCTGATATTATGCTGGACAATTTTGCACTTTCAGGTAGTGGAAAAGATGCAACTGAACCTGCCCCCGGATCTCTTAAATAATAATTTAATATATAGCTTGCAAAAAATAATGCTATATAGTTAAGCATAAGGGATGACACTATCTCGTTTGCAGTCGTCTTAATCTTTAATATAGCAGGTATAAAGGTAAATACTGCTCCAACAACCCCAGCTAGAAGTATAGCTACATATGGATGTATAAACCCAGGCATAGGTAAGTTTAATGCCACTACAGCCGCTATAACTCCTCCAATATGGAAAGCTCCCTCTGAAGCAAGGTTTATCTGCATAGCAGAAAACATTATACTTACTCCTAATCCAGTAAAAATAAGTGGAATGGTTAATTCAATAACATTTCCAAAAAGTCTTTTCCTGGAAATTGGTCCTGTTATCATCTGTTTGATAGCTTCTAATGGTTCTTCACTGATGAAAAATATTATAGCAAAGGAAATACCCAAAGCAATAAGTATGGAGATTGTAGTTCTAATAACATTAAATTTAGTATCATTATTCATAGGTTATCCCCTCCAATTTTTCATCTTTTTCTATACCTAACATATATTTACCTAATTCTTCTTCTGTTAGATTTTTAACATCTGTAAAACTTCCGGAAAATTCACCTTTGTACATTACTGCCAGTCTATCACTTAATTCAAATACCTCATTTAAATCTGCCGATATTAACAGCACCGCACAGTTTGCCTCTCTACTTAGTTCTATCAGTTTCTTTCTGATGAATTCCGCTGCTCCTACATCTATCCCTCTTGTAGGCTGGTTGGCTAATATAAGTGTCGGCTCTGCAGAGAATTCTCTAGCAACAACAACTTTTTGTATATTTCCTCCCGAAAGCATACTTATATTTTGTTTATATGAATCCGCTTTTATACTATATTCATCTATAAGTTTTGATGAAAATTCCTCGATTTCATCTGATTTTAACATATATTTGCTTGAAAATTTTTCTTTATCAAATTTGTCGGAAATTAAATTGTGAAGTATATCCATGTCTTCTGCACAACCGTATATCATTCTATCTTCCGGAATGTATGATACTCCTAAATCTCTAATTTCTTTTATATTCAATTCCTTTGCTTCCTTATCCAATACTTTTACACTACCAGAATAATTACTGATAAGTCCTGTAAGAATTGAGAAAAGTTGACTTTGACCATTTCCTTCAACTCCAGCAATTCCTAATATTTCTCCTGTTTTTAGATCGAAAGATATATTGTTTAAATCTTTTTTCCCGGCTGTATTCACATGACATAAATCTCTCACCTTTAGAACTGTCTTCTTAGGTTCAGACTTTTCTTTATCAAAGGTTAAAAATACATCTCTTCCTACCATGAGCCTTGACATTTCATCTGTAGATGTATCTTTTGTTTCGTATGTCCCTTTGCTTTTTCCGTTTCTCATTATGGTAAGTCTATCACATATTGCCTTTATCTCATCTAACTTGTGAGATATAAAAATTATAGTATGTCCTTTATCTTTTAATTTTCTAAGTTGGTCAAAAAGTTCTTTCGTCTCTTGAGGGGTTAAAACTGCTGTAGGTTCATCTAGTATCAATATATCTGCTCCTCTATAAAGGGCTTTTAATATTTCAACCTGCTGCTTTGTTCCTACGGAAATATCTTCAATTTTTTCAGTTACATCTATATCAAAGTTATACTGTTCTGATATCTCCTTTGATATTCTAATAGCTTCCTTCATATCAGTAAATATTTTGTTCTTTTTAGGTTCTATTCCCAAAATAATATTTTCAGCTACTGTCAAAGATGGTACAAGCATAAAGTGCTGATGCACCATACCTATATTTCTAGCTATTGCTTCATGGGGAGAATTTATGCTAATTTTCTCTCCTTTATGATATATTTCTCCTTCTTCCTGCTGTTCAATACCAAAAAGCACCTTCATAAGGGTACTTTTACCTGCTCCATTTTCTCCTAATAGAGCGTGAATTTCACCTTTTTTTACGGAAAAATTTACATGTTCGTTAGCAACAATTCCATTAGGATATATTTTTAATATGTTTTTCATTTCTAAAATCATTTCGCTCATATATTTCTCACCACCGTTTAAATTACAAAGGTGGATAGCTAAAAGCTATTCCACCTAAGCAATAAAATTTGTTTACTCAACTGAATCTTTTATAGCTTGTATCTCTTCATTTGTTTTACCAAATGCAGTATCAACTTCAATTTCTCCATTTGCTATCATTGTTTCTAAATCGTCAATTTGTGTTCTTATGTCTTCAGGTACTATTTGTTCGTAGTATTCATTCTTAGCAAGTCCTACTCCGCCTTCATTAAGTCCTAAACTTTCAGCTTGACCGTATGGAACTTCACCGTTCATATGCATTTCTATTCCTCTTATTAGTGAATTACCAACGTTTTTAAGAGCTGAAGTTGGAATATGGTTAGCTTGTGGTTCGCCCATTATCAATGCCTGGTCTGAATCTACACCCATAGCATAGTTATCAGTTTCTACAGCTGCATCAATCTGTCCTAAACCTGCTAATCCTGCAACGTTAAATCCTACATCTACTCCCTGGTTTTGGTACTGAGCTAATGCCAAGTCCTTACCCTTTGGAGTGTCGCTGAAGTTTCCTACATATGAAATTACTACTCTAATATTGTCATTAATGTATTTAGCTCCCTCAATATATCCTACTAAAAAGTCATTGATTACAGGACTATCTGTTCCACCAAGGAATCCTATAACTTCGTCTGAAGGATTTACCATTTCAAATTGATCTGAAGTAGTCATTATAGAGGCTAGTGCTCCTGTTAAGAATGAAACCTCATTTTGTTTATAGGTAATTGAATATACATTGTCAAATTCTCCTGTTGAGTAATCCATTGATTGATCAAACAGGAAGTATTTTTGGTCAGGATACTGTGGTGCTACTTCAGCTAAAGGCTCAACTAGTTCCCATGTTCCTACAATAATGATATCCCATGATCCATCGTCGGAATAATCATAAAGAGTCGGCATCCATTTTGATGAATCTGTTGTCATTTCAACAGTTTCAACAACTATGTCGTCACCAAATTGTTCTTTCGCTCTTTGAAGTCCGTCATGTGCGGAATCAAAGAATGATAAGTCTCCTAAAGTTCCATTTAAAAGTAATGCTACCTTTAAAGGTTCTTCATTTTCTTCTGGTTCTTCACCTTCTGCTGGTTCTTCACCTTCTGCTGGCTCTTCAGGTGCATCGGTATCAGTACCGCATGCAGCTAAAGAAAATACTAATGCTAATACTAATAAAATTGTTAATAGTTTTTTCATTTTCTTCCTCCTATTTTTCTTTTGCTTTTTTTATACTTCTTACTGTCTTTTCGATTAATTCATCCAGTGTCAGTTCTTCGTAGTCCCTCATATAAGTTATTAACTTATTAAATGCTGGATGAATAAGTCTTTCAGGAATAATTTTTATTCCCTTTTGTATTCCAATGATAGGCATTATTTGCGCTGCATTGCAATCCACGTCAATTCCAGACATTGTTACGATGTATAAAGTTTCTTCATAATCTCCTTCTCCAAACCACAGTGCTATAATTTCAGCACAGGCATTTGGATAGGTGTGAATCCAGTTGTATTTTTTGTACCTTTCATCACATGCCTTTAATGCTTCCTGCCAAGAATTGGATTCCTTACATTTATCCAGTGCAAATTTTACTACAGAGTAGTATTCACTATCCTTTGGAATTATATTAACTGCCGTCTCGACAATCTTTTTTACGTCTTTTTCTACAAAAGACATAGACGTCATAACAGCATTTAACACCTCTCCTAATATGCCGTTGCTTATGTGGGATACTTCTCCATCTTTCCATGCAAGTTCTGCTGCTAATTTTGGGTCTCCTGGTGCAAGCATACCGCAGATAGCTCCTCTCATCTGAGCACCAATCCATTCATTGAAAGGATTGTTATAGCTACCGCTTTCCGGTGGCATAATTCCGGATTTAATATTTCTTAATGCTATTTCTTCTGCAGACCAGCCGCTGGGTACGTACCCTACCCATTCTAATGCAATATCTCTTGACTCTATATTATACCCATATTTTTCAAAGGCTTCAAGTAGGGCAAGCTCAAAAGTTATGTCATCGTTGTAAGTATTTGGTTCTCTAATGTAATCTTTTACTTCCCCAAAGGTCTTAAATAGATTTTCGGAGGTGTAACCTTCCACCTGGGTCCCCATGGCTGCCCCAATCAACTGTGATAGCCATGCCGCTTTAATTTTTTCTTTAAAAGTATCATCATTTACATCTACTTCTCTTTTTTCAGGAAATTTAACTTCCTTATTATACTCTTCAAAAGATTCATAGTTTTTAAACTTCCAGTATGATGATTCTTCGTTTTTTTCTGCTTTAAGTAAATTGTGTTTTAACTCTGCAGTTATTTTATGAAGCTTAACATAGTCTTCTTCTTTGTGAGCTTTCATTCCTTCTTTAAGTAATCTTTCACTGTCTTTTACTTCATATCCTCTATTTTCAAGAGCTTGTACTGCTGCAACCATTATTTTTTCAGGAGCTCCCGAACCGGGTACATTGCTTGCCCAGTCGATACTGAGTAGCTGATCGTAAAATTTGGACACTTCTTTTAATATAGCCCATGTTTGATCTTCTTCTTCCAAAACAACCGGGACAGCATTCTCATACAAGTCTCTTGCTATTTCCCAGGCTTTCATTTATGCAAGCTCCAGAGCAATTTCCATCATCTTAGTAAAGCTTTTTTGTCTTTCTTCTGGTGATGTCTCTTCTCCCTTAGCGATAGAGTCTGATACTGTAAGTATCGTAAGAGCATTTACTCCTGCACTAGCTGCATTGCAGTATAGAGCATAAGTTTCCATTTCTGCTGCTAATACTCCCATTTTAGCCCACTGCTTCCAGCTGTCTTCTTTTTGAGAGTAAAATACATCAGATGTCAAAATATTTCCTACGTGTACATCAACTCCCTTATCTTCTGCTGATTTAACAGCTTTAGATAGTAAATCATAGGAAGCTATTGCTGAGTATGTTCCAGGTAGGTCGTACTGGTCAGCATAATTTGAGTCGGTACAAGCACCTTGAGCTATGATTACATCGTAAAGTTTTAAGTTTTCATCAAAGGCTCCACAAGATCCTACTCTTATAAGGTTCTTAACTCCATAAAAATGTATCAATTCATAAGAATAAATACCTATTGATGGAACTCCCATTCCTGTACCCATTACAGATACCTTTTTTCCTTTGTATGTTCCAGTAAAACCAAACATATTTCTTATGCTGTTGAATTGTGTAACATCTTCAAGAAAAGTTTCAGCTATAAATTTTGCTCTTAAAGGATCTCCCGGAAGTAAAATCGTTTCCGCTATATCTCCTTTTTTTGCACTATTATGTGGTGTCGTCATATTGAATCACTCCTTATTTATCTTTTTTATTTTTATCAAGGCTAATTCTGTTTGTAGATTCTCTTATTATTAACCTTGTTTTTAACGTTTTTTTGTTTTTTTCTTCATTACTATTATTTAATATTTTTATCAAAAGTTCTATAGATTCATATCCCATTTTATAACTAGGTTGTCTTACTGAGGTAAGAGATGGTGATATAAGTAAAGATATGTATATATCATCAAATCCAATTACTCCAATTTCTTCAGGAATTTTGTAGTTCTTCTCTTTTAAGCTTTTAATAAGTCCTATTGCGATTAAATCATTGCCGCAGAAAAACCCAACATTTTCTAATGAGTAATCTAATGTTTCTATGATTTTTTCTCCAAAATTTCTTTCATAAGTACCTACTATGATATTTTCATTGTCTATTTTTCTGCCTGCATCTATTAAAGCTTCTTTATATCCTCTTAATCTTTCCTTAGAAGGTTTTGTATCTAGAGGTCCGGAAACAAATACTATTCTTTCATATCCTTTTGATATTAGATGTTTTACACCTTCATATGCTCCTTCGTAATTGTCTATTTCGATACTTCCTTTTATTCCTTTATAATATGCATTTCTATCTACAGATATTATAGGTATATTAATATTAATTTTTCTTTCTCTATCTTTATCTCTTTTAGCAGCACCCGCCAGCATAATTCCGTCTACCTGTTTTTCGATAAGGCTGTTGATATAAGTAAATTCTTTATCTAAATCATCGTCTGAGTTGCAGAAAAATATGCTGTATCCCAGCTCATTTGCTCTATCTTCTGCTCCTTTTGCAATATCTGTAAAAAATGGATTTCGAATGTCAGGTATTATCAATCCTAGAGTTTTGGTCTTTTTAGTAACCATGCTTCTAGCTAGGTAATTTGGAGTATAATTTTTCTCTTTTATTATTTTTCTAACCTTATCAACTGTGGTGTCGCTAACATCATCAATTTTATTATTTACTATTTTCGAAACCGTTGCCGTAGATACTCCAGCAAGTTTCGCAATATCTTTTATTGTAATCTTCAACACAACACCGCCTACTTAACTTAAACGTTTTAGTAACTATACTTTAATTATACCAGTACAGGTTCAATAGTCAAGAAAAGGTTTTCAATTTTTTTCCTTTTCCCAATTGTTATACTTATACCCGTTAAGAGAATTTTAAATCTTAAAATTTATTAATTAAATGTATTTTGTAAAATATTTGATTTTTGTTCTTTACATAAAAAAAGGAGCTTCTCAGCTCCCTTAGTTTAATTTTCAGCTATCTGCTTTCTTAACCTGTCAAACATATTCTTCACAGCCGGTATTTGAAGTACTACTATCGTAATTATTCCTTCTACTAATAAATATGTACCGTTGTAAACAGCTGAATATACAAATACGTTGGATCCTTCTGGTGCATATATACCCCAAAATACTACTCCCGAGATAAATACACATATAAATCTACCAAATACACCTACAATATAACCTATAGTTAAACCTTTCTTTCTATTTCTAAATAGTCCTGCCAACCCTAATGCTCCAAAGGCAAAAGGATAATCCAGTAAAATTTGAATAGGTGTCATAGCATATGGTGCTATCAATAAATCCAGCAATCCAAAAGCCATTCCAGCCATAATACCCTGCCTAGGACCAAAGAAATATCCAACTAAAACAACTACAAGCATACTTAATGGAGTAATGGAACCTCCTTGAGGCATTCTAAAAAGGGTGATTTGGTTCAGGGCAAAAGCTATTGCAATAAGCACTGCTGATGTAGCTAATGCTTTTGTGTTGAAACCACCTTTATCACTTTTTGCTATAATTACAAATAATACTGCGATAACAACTACTACACTTACTTGCCCGATAAATGATTCTAAAAAAACTTGTAAATCCATCAAAAAAACCTCCTTTCACTTCAGGAGGATGCTGTAAAATATCTATATATAATAGATAGCGCTTCCCTCCGCCGGTATTACCCGGTTCAGGTATAAGGGTTTAATTCTCAGCTTACAGCTCCCCTAGCAATATTTTATTTTCAATTAAAATATAGCACATCTATACCTAGCTGTCAAACTAATGTTGATATTATTGTATAATTATACGCATTTATATAATAATACTACTTTATTTTAATAGCATATGCCGTGATAAATGTTGACTTTTTCATATAAATTTTTACTTCAAAACAAGAAAATACCGATCTAAAATTAAACATAAAGATTTTTTTATTTGCTACAGCCTAATAATTTCAAGCAACTCAATAATTTTCAAAAAAGTTTTTAAAGAAAATCGAAAGTTTTTCTTGAATATATATGTTATTTTCTGTATAATAAAACACATTAAAACAAAAAAGACTTTTAGGGAGGAATTTTAAATGTTTAAAACAAAAAAATTTATTTCAATTATTTTAGTAGTAATTATGATGTTAACCTTTGTAGGGTGTTCTCAATCATCCGGTGAAGAACCTAATCAAGAAGCTGAAGAGCCAGCAGAAAATGAAGGGGAAGCTGAAGAGCCTGAAGAAGAACCTGAAGAACCTAAGGAAGAAACTAAACTTGATAAAATTAAAGAAAAAGGGGTTATCGTACTGGGTACAGCTGCCGATTATCCACCCTATGAATTTCACAAAGAAATTAACGGTGAAGATCATATAGTAGGATTCGATATCGAAATAGCAAAAGCTTTTGCTGAAGACTTAGGTGTAGAACTTGAAATCAAAGATATGAAGTTTGAAGGATTAATTGCTGCATTAGTAGCTGACAATATTGACTTTATAGTAGCAGGTATGGTTCCAAAACCGGAAAGAGCAGAAGTAATAGATTTTTCAATACCTTACTACCAAGCAGAACAAAGTATGTTGATTAAATCTGAAGACGTTGACAAATATACAACACCAGAAGATTTTGAAGGAACAGTAGTAGGTGCACAAAAAGCTACAGTACAGGAAGAAATAGTCCTTAATCAAATTTCAGGAGCAGAGTATAAAGGACTAAGTAAAATCACTGATCTAGTATTAGAACTAAAAAATAATAAGATAGAAGCAGTAGTACTTGTAAAACCGGTAGCTGATGCGTATGCAAACCAAAATGATGATTTAATTGTTCCGGAAATTAGTTTCGGTACAGAAGAAGGTGTAGCAGCAGCAGTTAATAAAGGAAATACTGTACTGCTAGCAGAGTTAAACAAAACTCTTGAAGAACTAATTGAAACTGGTGAACTTGATACTTTTATTAGCGAAGCAACTCTTCTAGCAGACGAATAAAATTTAAAAAATTATATACTTTCTCAAAAGGGATGAAAATTCATCCCTTTTGAATAGTTATCATAATATTAACTGGAGGAATCATGGATATTTTATTTACAAACATAAGCAATTCCATAGAATTATTTGTTAAATATCATCGTTATTATTTAAGAGGTACAGGTATTACTTTACTTGTTTCTTTTTTCGGTGTTTTTCTCGGTGTGTTTTTAGGATTGATACTGGCATTAATGAATTTATCTAAAAACAAAATTTTAAAAGGTATATCAAGAAGCTATATAAACTTTGTAAGAGGTACCCCATTACTTGTTCAGGTCTTTATAGTTTACTACGGTTTACCATTATTAGGATTTGACTTTATGCCGGATTTATGGCTGGTAATCTTAGCTGTTTCATTTAACAGTGCCGCCTACGTAGCAGAAATAGTAAGAGGAGGTATTCAATCTGTAGATAAGGGTCAGACAGAGGCAGCAAGATCTTTAGGTATGACACAAAAAATGGCCATGAGATACGTTATAATTCCACAAGCTCTTAAAAACATTCTACCTGCTTTAGGAAACGAATTCGTAATATTAATAAAAGAATCTGCTATTATATCTGTAGTAGGTATACACGATTTAATGTACCAGACAGATACTATTAGAGGCATAAGCTACAGACCATTTTCACCATTAATATTTGCAGCAATAATTTACTTTATTATTACTTTCTCATTATCAAGATTATTAAATGTATTTGAAAGGAGGTTGAGAGCCGGTGATCAAAGTATCTAATCTAAATAAAAGTTTTGATAAACTTCACGTTCTAAAAGGAATCGACGAAGAAATCACTCAAGGCGAGGTTGTAGTAGTAATCGGTCCCAGTGGTTCCGGTAAAAGCACCTTTCTTAGATGTTTAAATCTTTTAGAACATCCTACGGGAGGAGAAATAGTATTTGAAGGTATTCCAATTACAGATGAAAAAAACGATATAAACAAACAGAGAGCAAAAATGGGTATGGTTTTTCAGCAGTTCAATCTTTTTCCTCATATGACAGTACTGGAAAATATTACTATTTCACCAATAAAAGTAAAAGGTCTTCCAAAAATAGAAGCAGAAAACATTGCTTTTAAACTTCTAAAAAGAGTAGGACTTTACGACAAAGCCGATTCCTATCCTTCTCAGCTTTCCGGAGGTCAAAAGCAAAGAATTGCTATTGCAAGAGCTTTAGCTATGGAGCCAGATGTTATGCTTTTTGACGAACCTACCTCATCCTTAGATCCGGAAATGGTAGGAGAAGTGCTGGATGTAATGAAAGAATTAGCTTCAGAAGGAATGACTATGGTTGTAGTAACTCACGAAATGGGTTTTGCAAAAGAAGTTGGAGACAGAGTTCTTTTTATGGATGACGGTGTTATAGTAGAACAGGGTACACCGAAAGAACTTTTCGAAAATCCTCAACATCCAAGAACCCAAGATTTTCTATCCAAAATTTTATAAATCTAATTATTAAGAGTTCTTTTATAGAGCTCTTTTTTATTTATTGGTATTACCAAAATAACATTTAGTAAGTTTATTTTGTTTTCTGTATAATTTTTCACAATCCCAATATGACATGTCAATATATTAACATATTGACACTCAATAGAATATTGTGCATCTCTGGAAAACACAAACGTTTACCCGTTTACCCTAGAAGAACATGTTTAATTTATTAATTTTTTATTAATATTTTTCTTGAATATTTATTCTATCTATTGTAGAATAGACAATAATATTTTTAAAAGGGAGGATTTATAAAATGAAAAAAAGAATATTATCTTTACTATTAATATCACTTCTTGTATTCTCACTAGCTTTAACCGGTTGCAGCAATGGTGAAGAATCAGAAGAACCAGCTGAAGGTGAAAATCCAGCTGAAAATGAAGAAGATGCTAATGGAGATCCTATTAAGATTGGATATATAGGACCTTTAACAGGAGATTATAGCATGTATGGTGAAACTACCAAAGAAGGTGCTGAATTAGCAGCTGAAGAAATTAATGCAGCTGGTGGAGTACTTGGTAGAGATATCGAAATTATTTCTTACGACAGCAAAGGTGATAAAACTGAAGCTGTAAATGCATACAACAGACTAAGAGATAGAGATGAAATGTCTGCACTTGTAGGAGCAACTTTTAGTGGTACTACTTTAAGTATTAAAGAAATAGCTAAAAACGATGGTATCCCTATGTTATCACCTACAGCTACTCACTTAGATGTTACTCTTGATGCTCCAAATATTTTTAGAGCATGTTTTACAGACCCATATCAAGGTGCAACAGCAGCAGTTTTTGCAGCTGAAAATCTAGGTGCTGAAAAAGCAGCAGTATTATACAATATTGAAGACCCTTATTCTGAAGGATTAGCAGAAGCTTTCTACGAAAAATTCCAAGAATACGGCGAAGTAACAAATTATGAAGGTTATACCAAAAACGATGCAGATTTTAAAACTGTATTAACAAAAATAGCAGAAAATGATCCTGATGTACTTTACCTTCCAGATTATATTGCTAAAGTTGGAGTTATATTATCTCAGGTAGAAGAACTTGGACTTGAAGTAGTTGCAATGGGAGCAGACGGCTGGGATGGTATTGAAGGCGACTATGCTGAAGTAGCAGAAGGTCACTACTTTACAAATCACTTCGCAAAAACAGATGAGTCTGAAATAGTACAAAACTTTTTAACAAATTATAACGAAAAATGGAATAGCGATCCAACAGCATTATCAGCATTAGGTTACGACGCTGTTTATATGATGGCTCAAGCTATGGAAGATGCTGGTTCAACAGAAAGTCAAGCTGTTGTTGATGCTTTAGCGGCTATAAATATTGACGGAGTTACTGGAAATATAGTATTTGATGAAAATGGAGATCCTCAAAAGAGTATTTCAATAATTCAAGTAATAGATGGTAAACATGTCCTTGCTGACAAAGTTTCAATCCAATAAATAGAATAATAAAAAAATATTGGTAAGGAGAGATTTGTTAGTCTCTCCTTGCCCTTTTGTTGAAAGGAGGCAATTTAATTGACTTTAATAATACAGCAGTTTATAAACGGATTATCAGTAGGAAGTATTTATGCACTTATTGCCTTAGGTTATACTTTAGTATATGGAATTATAAAATTAATAAACTTCGCCCATGGAGAGATAATGATGATGGGTGCTTATTTTGCTTTTATTACAGTTATAACTATGGGACTTCCTTTTTTAGCAACACTGATATTTTCTATGATTTTAGCAGCTCTTTTAGGTATTACAATAGAAACCGTTGCTTACAAACCTCTAAGAAAAGCTCCTCGTATATCTGCTCTGATTACAGCTATCGGTATGAGTTTGTTTTTACAAAATTTAGCTCAGGTAATATTCGGTGCTAATCCAAAGGTTATGCCGAATTTAATACCTAAAAGACCTATAAATATAGCTGGGATACAGATTGGAACAGTAACAATAGTAACTATTATATTATCAGTTTTCTTTATGGTAGTATTGGATATATTTATTAAAAATACAAAGCCTGGAAAAGCTATGAGAGCAGTATCAGAAGATAAGGAAGCTTCAGTAATTATGGGAATAAATGTAAATCGAACAATTAGCATAACCTTCGCTATAGGTTCTGCATTAGGTGCTCTTGGTGGTGTGCTGTACAGTATCGCCTACACTCAAGTTTACCCTACTATGGGTATAATGCCTGGACTAAAAGCCTTTGTTGCTGCAGTTTTAGGTGGAATTGGTCTTATCCCGGGAGCAATGCTTGGAGGATTCATAATTGGTATGGTGGAAACCGTATCTAAAGCTTATATTTCAAGTCAATGGTCAGACGCAATAGTTTTTGGGATATTGATCTTAGTTCTAATTATAAAACCAACTGGTATACTTGGTAAAAATGAAAGAGAGAAGGTGTAGATATGAAAAAAAATACATTGAAAAGTTATTTAATAAACCTTCTCGCTATAATAGTTTTATTTATAATTATGAAAATTCTTATAAGTAATGGTGTTCTAAACAGATATTATATTGGTATTATAGTATTTATCGGTGTCAACATAATCTTAGCTACAAGTTTAAATATAGCAACAGGCTTTCTTGGACAACTAGCTCTAGGTCATGCAGGTTTTATGGCTACAGGTGCCTACACTTCAGCAATTACTGCAATGGCTATAATTGAGAGTGGTGTGGAGATACCTATTATAGGTATGCCGAATATTATAATACTCGTTATATCATTAATAGCAGCTGGAGTAGTTTCCCTATTAGTAAGTTTAATTATAGGTATCCCTTCTCTTAGATTAAGAGGAGACTACTTAGGAATCATTACTCTTGGATTTGGTGAAGTTATAAGAGTATTTATAAACAATATAAAGTTCACCGGCGGAGCACAAGGACTTACAGGTATCCCTGGATTAACTAATTTTGATAATACTTTCTGGATTACCGTATTTGTAATTTTCTTTCTTTATACCTTTACCAACTCTAAACACGGTAGAGCTATAATCTCTATAAGAGAAGATGAAATAGCTGCAGAAGCAGTAGGTATTCCTACTACATTCTATAAGGTGCTGGGATTTTCAACGGCAGCCTTCTTCGGCGGTGTTGGTGGTGGACTATACGCCCACTACTTAGCATTTTAGATCCAAATATTTTTGGATTTATGAGATCTGTTGAAATATTGGTTATAGTAGTATTAGGTGGTATGGGTAGTTTAACAGGTTCAATCATAGCTGCTATTGTACTTACTATACTACCAGAAGCACTGAGAGATTTTGCTCAATACAGATTACTTATATATTCTGGGCTCCTTGTAGCAATGATGATATTTAGGCCACAGGGACTATTTGGAACAGCAGAATTTTCAATGAAGATGTTTTTTCACAAGTTAAGATACAACCAGATACTCTCTCCGAGAAAAGAAGTAAAGGACGGTGATTGATATGGCATTACTAGAAACTAAAGATCTAACTATGAAATTTGGTGGCCTTACAGCCGTTGATAATTTTGAAATATCTGTAGATAAAGATGAATTGGTAGGTTTAATTGGGCCAAACGGTGCAGGAAAAACTACTATATTTAATATGCTTACGGGAGTTTATACACCTACTGAAGGAAGTATAAATATAGGCGGAAAAAACGCAATTGGAAAAACTCCTTATCAAATAGTAAGAATGGGGGGTGCTAGAACCTTTCAAAATATTAGATTATTTAAAGATTTAAAAGTTATAGATAATATTAAAATAGCTTATCATCATGAAGTTGATTATAATATTTTAAATGGTGTATTTAGAACAAAGAAATTTTGGCAGGGAGAAAAAAAGGCTGATGAAGAGTCTTTAGAGTTTTTGAAAATATTTGAAATGGAAGATTACGCAGACACCTTAGCGAAAAATCTACCTTACGGTAAGCAGAGAAAACTAGAGATAGCAAGAGCTCTGGCAACAAAGCCCAAAATACTAATGCTTGATGAGCCGGCTGCGGGGATGAATCCACAGGAAACAAAAGAATTAATGGAAACTATCCACTTTATAAAAGATAAATTCGACATAGCAATTTTATTAATCGAGCACGATATGAACTTGGTAATGGGAATTTGTGAAAGAATAGTAGTAATAGATTACGGTAAAATAATAGCAAAAGGAACTCCTGATGAAATCAAAAACAACCCGGATGTAATCAGAGTTTATTTAGGAGAGTAGGTGATGATATGTTAAAAGTAAAAGATTTAGATGTATTTTACGACAAAATTCATGCAATAAAGCAGCTCAGCTTTCACGTAGATGAAGGTGAAATAGTAACCCTCATAGGCGCAAACGGTGCTGGTAAAACAACCACTTTAAAAACAATATCAAGAATTCTCGATCCTACTCACGGTATTATAAGATACAAAGATGAAGATATGTTAAAAATTCATCCTCATCAGATTATAGACTTAGGAATCGCCCACGTACCGGAAGGTAGAAGAATTTTCTCTAAGATGACGGTTTCAGAAAATCTTCAGATGGGAGCTTTCATCAGAAAAGATAAAAGAGAAATACAGGAAGATTTGGAGATGGTTTTCAAAAGATTTCCAAGACTTAAAGAAAGATATAAACAAATAGCCGGTACTTTATCCGGCGGAGAGCAGCAGATGCTTGCTATAGGAAGAGCTCTAATGAGCAGACCTACAATGATTCTAATGGATGAACCCTCAATGGGACTAGCTCCCATACTGGTTGAGCAGATATTTGACATCATAAATACCATAAACAATGCAGGTACTACTATATTATTAGTAGAACAAAATGCAAAGCAGGCTCTTGAAATAGCCGACAGAGGATACGTATTAGAAACAGGAAAAATAATTGCTGAAGGAACTGGAAAAGAACTTCTTCAGGACGCAAAAGTAAAAGAAGCATATCTAGGTGGATAAACACCTGATATGCTTTTTCTTTAATTAAGAAACAGATAATTTTATGATATAATAAAAAACAAAATATATTTATAAAACTAATTACTCAAACAGGAGGAATTATAGTGCTTACTAGACCTTGTTGGATAAACATCGACTTAGATCAATATATTAAAAATATTAACATAGTAAAAAAAGGAATCACAGAAGGTACAATCCTAATGGATGTACTTAAAGATAATGCCTACGGCTGCGGAGCAGTTCCCTTAGCTAAAATTGCTTGGGATGAAGGAATTACAAATTTTGCAGTATCTAATGTCCCGGAAGCTCTAGAACTTAGAGAAGCTCTTCCGGAAGCTGAGATTCTTGTACTGGGCTACACCACACTAGATATGCTTAAAATAGGAGTGCAAAAAAATATTGCTTTTTCAATTTGGAATTTAGAAATGGCAGAGAAGCTGGAAAAACTAGGAAAAGAATATGAAAAAACTGTTAAAATTCACTTTATTTTAGATACCGGACTAACTCGTCTAGGATTTTTACCAACAGAAAAATCCCTAGACCATATGAAATCTATTTCCAAAATGAAACACATCAAAATCCAGGGCATATTCAGTCATTTTGCCCGAACAGAAACAGAAGATGATGAATTTTCAATGGGACAACTAGAAGAATTTACAAACTTTGTTAAATCTATGAAGAAGAGAAATATACCAACAGGAATAGTTCACATCTCAGATAGTGCTGCTATTGTAAAATTTAGAAATGCGGATTTGGATTTAGTTAGATGCGGTGCTCTTTTAATTGGATCTATGACCGGGAAACATATAGTTAAAGATGATAATAATTTTAATACTAAAAGCATTTTAAGTCTCTACAGTAAAATAGCAAGAGTAGAAGAATTTCCAGCAGGACGAAGTGTATCTTATGATATTACCTATGTATCGGATCATCCTATTAAGGTAGCTACCATTCCTGTAGGTTACGGCGATGGTATCCCTAGTCAACTTAGTGGAAATATGGAAGTATTAATATCAGGTAAAAGATGTAAACAAGTAGGTGCTATTAATATGGATATGCTTATGGTTGATGCAAGTGGCGTTTCCTGTAAGGAAGGTGATGAAGTGGTACTTCTAGGAATTCAGGGAGATGATGAGATCACATTAGATGATTGGTCTGCCTGGGGTGGCAAAAGTTCAACCTTTTTCCTATCAATGTTAAGAGATAGGATTCCTCATTTTTATTTGAAAGATGGTAGAGTGATAAAGTAAACCTAATATTTTTAAGTAAGTATTCTGCTAATATTTTATTAATTATTTGAAAACAGGATAAATTATAATACCCGCTATTATAATGATAAGCATGACATAAAAAATTTCCAGTAATTTGCTACGACCATTATTCATCTTTAACCTAATGATCAAATGAATTTCCCATAAGAACAGTGCCATATAAGACAATAATCTACTATTAAATATAAACGATAGTATGAATAGG
>JAWSUU010000015.1:0-26305 GCA_033549325.1 Bacillota bacterium
TTCAAAACTCGCTGTGCTCAAACATTTCGTTCTTACAATTTTCTCATTTATTCTATATTCCATACATATTGTTCCCAAGTCATCTTCATATGATATATTTTATGCCTAACTTACTCAAAATAGGAACTCGTAGTTGATTGCTAATCTATATTTTAATTTGATAGTGAATGAGTTAATATCTTTTACCTTAAAAACAGGTGTTTTTATATTAAAAAAAGTAGAGGTCTAAATAACCTCTACAAAATCTTCGAATTTCTTTCTATGTTTTCTCGGTTTCATTTCTTTTTCTTCATTAAAATGTCCAAGGCATATAAGCATCACAACATGCTTATTACCTTCTATATTAAATTCCTTCTTAATTCCTTTTGCATCGATACCACCTACAGGATGAGAATCCACTCCGTAGTAGCTGGCACTGTACATAATAGACATAGCTAAAAGCCCTGTATTCAGCTCGCCAAACTTTATCTGTTTCTCTTCTGTTTCACCGTAAAGTTTTCTATTGGCCTTTAAAATCTTTTCTTTTTTTTCAGTACCCAGTTTTTCTTCTACTCCTTTCCAAACCGGATTATATTCTTCATATCCAGTCCTATCACCAATCATGATTAATGTAGTAGAAGCTTTCAAAATTTTCCCCTGTTCATCAGCTAACTTATACAGCCTTTCTTTAGCTTCCTTTGACCTGACGGCTATTATACTCCAAGGTTGAAAATTGAATGCTGAAGGAGAAAAAGTTGCTAAATTTATGATTTTTTTAACCGTATCTAAATCTACATCTTTATCTTTATCAAAATATTTTACTGATCTTCTATTTTCTGCTAATTCTTTAAAATCCATTTTATCACCTTCCCTATGTACTTATTATACTTATACCATTATTATATAAATATAATCAAATTATTGAACATAGGATTTTAAAATATCTTTAACAATTACTTCTGATGAGTTGATTTGATAAATATTTTCAAGACTTTTTTTCATATGTTTAATTCTAATGCTGTTGTTTGTCAGATGAATTGTATAACTTAAAATGTCAGAAGGACTATTAGCTATAAATGCAGCACCCTTTTTTTCAAAAAATCTTGCGTTTTCCATTTCCTGACCAGCAACGGGTTTATACAAGATAAGAGGAAGTCTAACTGCAGCAGCTTCACTCAAGGTGATTCCGCCGGGTTTTGTAATCATTAAAGAGGATACTTTATAAAGTTCATGTATTGAATTAATGAAACCAAAAGTCTTTAAATTATTCAAAGATAGGCGATCAAGTTCTTTTTTTAATTCCTGATTATTACCACATACTGCTAAAACCTGAATATTATCAAATTGATTTAAACTTATACAAAGTTCTTTTAAGTTTTTCATAAGACCAAAAGCACCAGCAGAAATCAGTATAATATTTTTATCCTTGCTTAAAGAATATTTTTCTAAAATGTGTATTTTGTTCATTTCTTTATAAAATTCTTCTCTTACAGGTATTCCTGAAACTACCAGCTTATCTAAAGGATAATTTAAATCTTTGATTTTATTTTTCAAATCATCTGTAGCAACATATAACTTGTCTATATTATTATCTAACCATAAACTGTGACAGCAGTAATCAGTGACTATATTTATCACGGGAATATCTATATTATTTTTCTTTTTAAACTCCGGAACTGAGAGAATAGGGAAAGTATTAACTATTATATCTGGATTAAATTCGTTATAAATTACTTTGAAATTATTATAACCAAACTTCTTATAGAGTTTCATAATTCTTTTGTCTTTAAGCTTATCAATTCCGTAATAAAAAAAAGAATAAATATTACCAATATTAAATAATTTGCTGTAAACTTTATTAAATCCATCTATAAATCCAGGATAGGAAGTAGAAAATAAGTCTAAAATTTCTACATTAGCCTCTCTTTTCAAAAATTCTTTCTTTAAAGATTCTGCTGCCATTTTATGACCACCACCAAATGGGGCAGTTAGTATTAATACATTTAAGTTCTTTTCCATTTCTTTCAACTCCTTTACTAAACTAATAATAAACCATTAAAATTTAGTCTGTGTTAATAATAAATTAAGATTTCATTAAGGAATGATTATAAATAGATAAATACACTTTTCCAAGTACTTGACTATTAAAAACTAAAGTTGTATAATTAAATTGACCAGGCTGGTCAGATAATTTAATTAGTTATAATTTATATTTATTAATCTATTAAAAAAGCTGAATGAAAGAATATAATTAAATAGAACAACATAAAAATGGAGGTAGTTATGAAAAAGAAATTGATTATCGCATTGGGTATACTTTCAGTGCTGGCAGTGGCAATATTTTATTTTCTAACAACTAGCAACATCGGTACAGATTACAATACAGCTGAAGTAGAAATAGGAGAAGTAGAAAAATATGTTGAAGAAGTTGGTACGGTTAGTTCTAAAAACATAAGAAACTACTATGGAAACAGTTCCAGTAAAGTAGAAATATTGGAAGTGGAATTAGGAGACTTTGTAGAAGAAGGACAGCTATTAATTAAATTTGAAGATAATGTAGATATAGAAATTCAAAAAGTAGAAAAACAAATAGAAGCATTGGAAGCTTCATATAATGAAGCTTTATCAGGAGCAGATTTTGAAAGTATAAACGGTGTAAAAATAGAAATATCCAGTATAAGAAACAGTATTGACTTGGCAAAAGAGAATAAAGATAGAATAGAAGAATTATATAAAAATGAAGCAGCAACAGAAAGTGAGCTAGAACAAGCAACAAATAATTTAGAACAGCTGCAAAACAATCTTGCTTTAGCACAAAACAGATATAATCAACTTGTAAAAGGACTTTCTGAAAATATGAAGACGAAGTATGAAGCAGAAATTGATGTTCTTTTACTATCTCTGGAAAGTCTTGAAAAAAACAAAGAAAACTCTATAATATATGCAGATTTTGATGGTGTAATAACAGAATTGAATACCTTTGAAGGAGATGTACCTTCTGCAGGATTTAAAATTCTTGAAATGCAGGACCCCTCAAAAAAAAGTATATTGGTTGATTTCATGGCTGAAGATGCATTAATTATTAAGCCTGATATGAAGGCGGAAGTTAATGATGAAGACTTAAATATTCGAATTGAAAACCTTAAGGTTCATAAAATACATCCTAAGGCGTTTACTATGTTTTCGGAGCTGGGAGTTGAAGAGAATCGCCAAACTGTAGAGATAAATCTTCCTCAATCCAATGAAGAGCTACCGATTGGCCTTAAATTAGAAACGAAAGTAATGATAGAAGAATTGAGGGAAGTGCTTTTAATACCAGTAGATGCAGTATATGAAAAAGATATGAAGAAATATGTAGAGTTACTTGAAGACGGGGAACCTGTAGAAAGAGAAGTTATAACAGGAATAGAGAGCAATAATTATATCGAGATAAAAGAAGGACTTCAAGAAGGGGATAAAGTAATTATAAATTATGAGGAAAGTTAAAATTGAGACCAGTGAGGTGGTTTTTTTGGAGGATAAACTTTCGAATTTAGATAGTGAAAAGAGAATAAAAATAATAAACAGTGCCATGGAAGAATTCAGCAAGAATTCCTATGATAAAGCTTCCACTAATAGAATTGTAGAAAATGCAGGAATATCAAAAGGTTCTCTTTTCAATTACTTTCAAAGCAAAGAGAAATTGTACAATTATCTGGAGATTTTTTCTATTAAACAATTAGCAAATGAGATTGGTAAAAAAGTAAATTGGGAAGAACCGGATATACTT
This sequence comes from Bacillota bacterium, assembly GCA_033549325.1. Lineage (GTDB taxonomy): Bacteria > Bacillota > Clostridia > Tissierellales > Dethiosulfatibacteraceae > UBA8670. The sequence goes on from JAWSUU010000015.1 coordinate 3,749, forward strand.
AAAAGAATAAAAGAAATTGCATTAATAAAACTAGAAGTCTTCAGTAAATATCCTTATCTTTTAGGATTTTTTAAAAGAATTAATGCAAACAAATCTATGGAAGAATTAAAAGCTATATATGAAAAATACGTTCCTAACATATATGAAAAAGTATATTATAAAAATATAGATTTTTCTCTATTTAAAGAAGACATTCAAGTTAAAGAAGTTATGAATATTTTAATTTGGACATTTGAGAAAATGGGAGAAAATTATCTTAAAAGGATAAAATCTGGTGAAAAAGTAAATACTGAAGAAATATCTGATGAGTTAGATAGATATATGGAAGTATTAAGAAAAGGATTCTTTAAGTGAGAGGAGGCATAAGATGATAAAAGTTAAAAACCTTTACCACTCATACAGTAATGATGAAAATTATGCAGTAAATGATGTTAGCTTTGAAGTTGAAGAAGGAGAAATTTTCGGTTTTTTAGGACCCTCCGGTGCTGGGAAATCAACTACTCAAAATATTCTTACAGGTCTTTTGCAGCTGCAAAAAGGAGAGGTAGAAGTAGCTGGATATGATGTTAAACATATAAAGAATAAAATGTTTAATAAAATAGGTATGTCTTTTGAACAATCAAATGTTTACAATAAGATGTCCGGATTGGAAAACCTAGAATTTTATAGAAAGTTATTCGATGTAGAAACTAGAAATCCAATGGACTTAATTAAAATGGTGGGGTTAGATGGTAAAGAAAATATAAAAGCAGGAAAATATTCCAAAGGTATGAAACACAGATTAACCTTTGCAAGGTCCATGATAAATAATCCGGAGATATGGTTTTTAGATGAACCTACTACAGGTCTGGATCCATCAATAGCCTCGGAAATAAAAGATATAATCAAGCAGGAAAACAAAAAAGGAGTCACTATATTTTTAACAACTCACAACATGTACATTGCAGATGAATTATGTAATAGAGTTGCATTTATTGTAGATGGGAAAGTAAGACTGATAGATTCTCCAAAGGAATTAAAACTTAAATACGGGGAAAAACTTGTAGAAGTAGAATACTTTAACAAGGGGGAACTTATAAAAGAAAAATTTTCTACAGTAGTAGAAGAAGAAAAAAACAAATTAATTGAAGTAATAAAACATAATGATATTCAAACAATGCACACCAAAGAAGCTACTCTTGAGGAAATATTTATTAAAGTAACGGGAAGGGGACTGGTGTAAATGAAACTGTGGTACAGTTTTACAAAAGAACTTATTCTTTCTTCAAAAAGCTGGTATTTTTACATTGAGTTAGGAATGGCTATAATACTTCTGATGGTTCTTTTATTTGTAGTTCCTGAGAGTTTTGACAGTAAAAGTGAGGAATATATGTATCTTGACGTACCTCAAGTTGTAAAGGATAGATACAAAGATAATTTAAAAGATGAAGACATAGATGAATCATATGAAATTGTAGAAGTTGAAGCTGACAAGAAAACTTTTAAAGCTGAATTTTATGAAACAGAAGAATCTAAGATTTATATACTTGATAGTTTGGAGGCTTTAAATGCTTTTTCCAGTGTTGAAAGAGTTCCAACAGTACATGTTCGTGTAAATGAAAATAATCAGATTGTTTATACCTACTATCTCCAAGGTTACGAAACTCAAAAGCTTAAAAATTTACTTCTGGTATTTCACAATAGAAAAGCTGGGAATGATATTATAGAGGATTATTCTGATAATATAACGGTTAAGGCATTGTATCAAAACATAGAACCTTTAAGCGATAGAGAAAATATTATCCCAGTGTTTTTGACATTTAATGGAAGTCTCATGAGTTTATTTATTATAGCTGCTTATATATTTTTAGATAAAAACGAAGGTATTATTAAAGCTTATGCAGTTACAGCTTCATCAGTCTGGCATTATCTCTTTAGTAAAATTGGGGTTATCATTGTTACATCTATAGTTACTTCTTTAATAATTACAGTTCCTTTAATGGGTCTCCAACCAAACTATCTTGCGATGCTTTTATTTATCATTACATCAGGTTTTTTTGCGGCTTCTCTCGGACTGTACATTACTAGTTTTTATAAAGATATAGTTCAAGCTTTTGGAGTATTATATATAGTTATAGTAATAATGATTATGCCTAATATATCTTATTTCACACCAAGTTGGGATCCGGATTGGATTAAGATAATTCCAAGTTATGTTATGCTTCAAAGCTTTAAAGAAATTATATCAATTAACGGAAACATAGCCTATGTTTTAGTAGCATCTTTAGGTTTTGCAGTATTGGGACTGGATATTTTTATACTGGCAAATCACAGATTTAAAAAGACTCTGACCTTATAAAGGAGTGTTATAAAATGATTGGAAAAATATTTTTAATATTTAAAAGAGATTTAAAAGTAAGCATTAGAAATTTTATAACGCTGTACATAATAGTTGTGCCTGTAATTTTTGCTGTGATAATTAATGTATTTTCTCCGGGAATAAATGATACAACGGTTGAGATAGCTTTAATCGAAGGAGAAAACCGAGAACAGGGAGAGTATTTTGTACAATTTGCAAAAGTTGAATTTCTTGGTAGTCTTAATGAGGTAGAAGAAAGAGTTAAAAAAAGAGATAATATAGTTGGTGTGATTCCTGCTGGAAATAAAGAGTACTTTATTTTAACTCAAGGAAACGAGCCTAGCTATGTAGTAGATTATGTTAAAAACCTTGTAACCTTTGATCATTATGATATTAATCTAGAAGATAGTCAGGCTGAAATAATTGATTACGGTAGGGATGTATCACCATTGAAAAAATTGATGGTTAATGTTGCAACAATATTTACCTCAGTATTAGGTGGGATGATAATAGCATTAAATATTGTTGAAGAAAAAACCGATAATACTATAAGCGCAATACATCTATCACCTGTATCGAGACTAGGTTTCATAGCAGGAAAAAGCTTGATAGGAGTTTTTATTCCTGTAGTAGGTACCTTTCTAATGTTGTTTATTACCGGATTTAGAGATATAAACTACTTCCATGCTTTTTTAATGGTAGTAACATCCTGTATAATAAGTATAATGGTTGGATTTATTGAAGGTATAAATAATGATGATGTAATGAATGCAGCAGGAAATATGAAGATGCTTTTTCTACCTTTATTTGGTAGTATAGCTGGTGCAGAGTTGCTGGCAGACAAATGGCAACCTTTGTTTTACTGGGTACCATTTTACTGGACATATAAAGGAAATAATTTAGTTTTATCTAACAGCGGTACATGGGTGGATATCATTAAATATTCAGGTATAGTATTGGGAATAAGTGTAGTAGTATTTATAGTTTTAGCGCCAAGAATAAGAAAAGGATTAGAATAAGGAGGTTTTTATTATGAAAATATGGGGTATTTTAGCAGTGATATATGCTGTAGCAGTTGTTGTAATTGCTGTTTTAAAACCGGAAAAAATTTGGAAAATGAAGAAAATTGAGCTCTTTAAAAAGGTGTTGGGAGATAGGGGAACAGAAATATTTTTCTACATTTGGGCAGTTATTTTCTTGATTTTAGGTATTTGGTTATTCACAAAATAGTCATTTAAAACATTAATACTTCTAAAGTAAAAGATTTGTACTTTTATTAATCAAATTACTTTAGAAGTATTTGTTGTATGTAAAAAGTAGCAATTGTTTCATATATTTCTATATATGTTATAATAAAAAATATATATAAATTCAGAGGATGGATAATAATGGACATAGAAAAAATTAAAGAAATACTTAAGAATAAAAAGCGAGAGCCTCTTGATATAGAAATCTATCATGCAGTTCTACTTCCACTCATAAATATTGATGGAGAATTACATTTAATATACGAACTTAGAGCAAAACACATGAAAAGTCAACCTGGTGAAGTCTCTTTCCCTGGAGGAAGGGTAGAAGTTGAAGAAAACTTTAGAGAAGCGGCAGTTAGAGAAACCTATGAGGAAATAGGCGTGAAAAAGGAAAATATAAAAGTTATAGGCGAGCTTGATTATCTAACAAGCACCGGAAATTTTATTTTGTATCCCTATGTTGGTGAGATAGTTAATACAAAATTAGAAGATTTAAAACTTAATACCGATGAGGTTGAGAAAATATTTACTGTTCCTCTAAGTTTTTTCTGTAAAAATGAGCCGGAAATATACGAAATAAAATACGAACCAAATTTTAAGGATAATTTTCCATTTCATAAGATACAAAATGGAAAAAAATACAATTGGAGAAATATGAAATATCCTGTATATTTTTTTGAATATGAAGGAAACATAATATGGGGTCTAACGGCAAAAATTACAAATAACTTCATACAATACATAATGAAAAATATGCAGTAAGGAGGGATTATTATAGATATTTTATTTAAGGTGGAAAATCTGAGTAAACATTATCAAATGGGAGAAATAACTGTAAAGGCGCTAAGAGAAGCAAATTTTGAGATATATAAAGGTGAATTTATAGTCGTGTTAGGTCCCAGCGGATCTGGGAAAAGCACTCTTTTAAATATTCTCGGGGGAATGGATACTCCTACTGAAGGAAGAGTGTTTTTTGAAGATAAAGAGATTACCAATTTAAGTGAAAAAGAACTTACCTTATATAGAAGAAATGAGGTTGGTTTTATATTTCAATTTTATAATCTTATGGGAAATCTTACTGCCAGAGAAAATGTAGAACTAGCTGTTGAAATTTGTGAAGATACTATGGATATAGATGAGGTTTTGGATTCTGTAGGCTTATTAGAAAGAGCGGATCATTTTCCATCTCAGATGAGCGGTGGAGAGCAGCAAAGAGTAGCTATAGCTAGAGCTGCGGCAAAAAATCCAAAGGTACTTTTATGCGATGAACCTACCGGAGCTCTCGACTATGAAACCGGTATATCTATACTTAAAGTACTTAAAAAAATCAACAAAGAATACAATAGAACTGTAGCAGTAATTACTCACAATGCTTCAATAGGAGAAATTGCAGATAGAGTAATAAAAATGAGAAGCGGAAAAATTACAGAATACTATAAAAACGATAATCCTTTAGATCCGGAAAGGATTGAATGGTAATGAAGAAGTTAAATGTTAGATTACTAAGAAACATTAAAAACTCAAAAGGTCAGTTTATAGCTATAATTTCAGTAGTTATAACAGGACTGTTTATTTTTGTTGCAATGAACAATGCTTCTACTAATCTTAGAACTTCACTCTACGAATACTATGATATTACGAATTTTGCTGATATGTATGTGGATGTAATTAAGGTACCGGATAATGAAATATTAGACATATTAGGAAAAGAAGGGATAATTAATGCAGAAGGCAGAGTAGTGCTGGATGTACCCCTTATTACTTCAATTCAAGATGAAAGAGTAAATGTTAGAACAATAAGTGTTGATGAAAAGGAAAATCAAATAAATAAATTGTATATGCAGGAAGGTAAAAGAAACCTGGGACCAAAAGAATGTATAGTTCTGGGTCAGTTTGCTGAAGCAAGAGGAATAGAAGTCGGAGACATTATGAGCATCCAGTTAAGTGGCAGGCAGTACGATTTGAATGTAGTTGGAATAGCAATCTATCCTGAATATACTTACTTAGTTGAAGATGAACAGTCTTTTATGCCTACACCGGAAAAGTTTGGGGTTGTTTTTATAGAAAAAGAGTATTTGAAAAATATTACTAATTTTTCTCAAAGTTCTAATGACGTAATATTTAAGGTGGATGAAAGTTTAGACTATGATAAATTCAAAGATTTTATTGAAGGCGAATGGGATAATTACGGTGTAAGAAGAGTAACAGAAAGAGAAAATCAACTTAGCAACAACATGCTTCATCAAGAAATAGAAGGACTGGAACAAATATCTGGGTCAGTACCTATTGTATTTCTTCTTGTAGCAGCGGTTATACTTGCCTCAATGATGTCAAAAAACGTAAAAAATGATAGAACAACAATCGGTATTTTTAAAGCCTTGGGATACACAAATAAAAGTATCCTCATGCACTATGTAAAATATGCATTAGTAATAGGAATAATTGGAGGAGTATTAGGTACTGTTTTAGGGACAATACTATCAGGATTCATGACCAATTTATATACTGAGTTTTTTGCCTTGCCTTTGTTAAAAGTACAAATTTATCCTATGAATATAGTTATAGCAGTTATATTATCATCAATATTTTGTTCAATTGCGGGACTATGGGGAGCTAAAGATATCCTTAAAATTTCTCCTGCTGAATCTATGAGAAGAGAAACACCTAAATCAGGGCACAGAATTCTCATTGAAAAGGTTAAATTTATTTGGAATAAAGTTACCTTTAGTTGGAAGATGGTAATAAGAAATATATTTAGAGAAAAGAAAAAATTTATTTTCATTAGTATGGGAGCAGCTTTCACAGTAGCTATGATGATAATGACTTTTTGGATGTGGATAGTTTTCGATGATATGTTCAACGTACACTACGGAGAATTTATGAAAATGGACTATAATGTTACTTTTAGTCAACCAGTAAATACAGACGTAATCAAAGATTTAGAAAAGATAACTCAGGTGGATACTATAGAAGGAAATATGGAAATGCCTTTTGAACTGATTAACGGTAGGGAAAGTAAAGTAGTAAATGTGATAGGTGTTGAAAAAAATACAGAAATGTACGGCTTTAGAGATGAATACGGAAACAAAGTACCTCTAGAAGAAGGTGGGATGCTGCTATCATCAAATCTAGCAAACTCACTAAACTTGAATATTGGAGACAAGGTTTTGGTACATAATTATATTCCAAATAAAGAAGACATCTATATAGAGATAACAGGCTTAGTAAATCAAACTTTAGGGATAAATGGTTATATGGATTTGCACTATATGAGCAGAACCTTAACTGGATACAATACTATTAATGGAGTATACGTCAATACAGATAGAAATATTATTCAAGATCTTGAAAATATAAAAAATATAAGTTCTGTTAAATCCTCTCAGGATATGAGGGATGTGTTTTATGAATATCTAGACTTAATGATAATCTCAATTATATATATGCTTATATTTTCCGGTATACTAGGATTTGTAATAATTTACAGTATGTCAGTAATGAGTATAAACGAAAGGAAAATGGAATTTTCATCTCTTAGAGTACTAGGATTTGGAAAAAATGAAATCTTTGGTATAATTTTAAAAGAAAATGCATTAATGTCTATTATAGGAATTATATATGGAATACCTTTAGGATATATTTTTGTAGATTATTTAGGACGTATGTTTACAACGGATTTATATACTCTTAATCTACCTGTTGGTATTAGTCAGGTAGTATTAAGTATAGTATTTACAGTAATTTGTTTAACCGGAGCACAACTGGCTACTTACAGAAAAATCAGTAGACTTGATTTTATAGAAGCATTAAAAAGCAGAACAACCTAATAAATGGAGGTTTAATTATGAAAAAGAAATTGATTATAGGTATAGTTATTCTGGTTGCTGTAGCTGCATCAGGCATATATTACTATACTCAGGGTACAGGTGGAGAAGATTATGATACAGCTTTAGTACAAAAAGGTAGTATAGAAAAATACATTGAAGAAACTGGAGAAATAGCTTCGAAAAATATAAGAGGTTACTACGGCAATGGAACAAATGAAATTGAGAATCTTTATGTTGAAATCGGAGATAGTGTAAATGAAGGAGATTTGTTATTAGAATATGATAATACAGTTGACTTAGAGATAGAAAAGATTAACAAGCAGATAGAAGCTTTGGAAGCTACATATAATGAAGCCGTTTCCGGTGCAGATTTTGAACAAATAAACACTGCTAAATTAGAAATTGAAAGCATAAAAAATAATCTTGAATATGGAAAAGAGAATTTAGAAACAATAGAAGAATTATACGAAAACGACGCTGCTACAGAAAAAGAATATAAGGATGCGAAAAACAGAGTAGAGCAATTAGAGAATCAGTTAGCAATAGCTCAAAATCAGTATAGTCTACTTGTCAAAGGATTATCGGGTAATGTAAGAGATAGATATGAGGCTGAAATAGAGGTATTAGCATTATCCTTGAAGATCTTGGAGGAAAACAGAGAAAAATATAACATATTTGCTGCATTTAATGGTATAATAACTGAGTTGGATACATTCCAAGGGGACATGCCTTTAGCAGGTAAAAAAGTTCTTGAAATACAAGAAATTAATAATTTAAGAGCATATGGAGACTTTATTGTAGAAGATGCTGTTAAAATAGATAAAGGTATGTCTGTAGAAATATACAATGATGATATCGACTTACGAATAGAAAATTTACAAATAGAAAAAATTCATCCTAAAGCATTATCTAAACTTTCTGAATTAGGTATAGAACAAAAAAGAGTTACTATTGAAGTGAATTTACCGAAGGATCAAAAAGATTTGATTATCGGTTCTAAAATTACTTTGAGGATAAAAATAGACGGAAAAGAGAACATATTAATTGTACCGGAAGAGGCAGTATACGAAAAAAATGAAAAGACTTACGTAGAAATCCTTGAAAATGGAGAAGCAAAAGAAATAGAAGTAACAACAGGCATAGAAAATGATGACTATATAGAAATATTAGAAGGTCTAACCGAAGGACAGGAAGTAATATTAGAATAGGAGGACAATAATAAATGAAAGGCATAAGACCGGCTTGGGTAGAAGTTTATCTAGAAAACTGTATACATAACTTCATGGAAGTTAAAAAGAGAATAAAAGAAGAAACAAAAGTCTGTACAGTAGTAAAAGCTGATGGATATAAGTTGGGAGCTGTAGCGGTTTCTAAAGCATATATAGATAGGGGTACAGATATGCTTGCAGTAGCGGTACTTGATGAAGGTATAGAAATAAGAGAAGAAATCAAGGATTTTCCGATTTTAATTTTAGGATATACTCCTGAAGATTCTTTCGTAATGGCATTAGAAAACAATCTTATTCTTACAATTTACACGGAAGAACATGCAGCTGAATTAAATAAAGTCGCAAAAAAAATCGGCAAGAAAGCTAAAATACACATAAAATTAGAAACCGGTATGAATAGATTGGGCTTTTTACCAACTGAAGACAGTCTAAACAAAGTTAAAAATATATATAAAATGGAAAACATAGAAATAGAAGGTATATATTCTCATCTGGCAAGGGCAGATGAAGTGGATAAAACATGGGCATATAAACAGAAAGAAAGATTTGATAATTTTATTGAAAAATTGGGAAAAGAAAATATTAATATACCTATAAAACACATAGCAAACAGCGCTGCAATAATAGACCTTCCGGATTTTCAGTATGATATGGTAAGACCAGGAATTATGCTTACCGGTCAGTATCCTTCCGACGAAGTTTCCAGAGAAAATGTTAAATTAAAACTATCTTTCAATTTAAAAGCGAAGATAGCAAATGTAAAAGAAATCGATCCAGGAGAAGGTGTAAGCTATGGACACAAATTCGTAGCAGATGACATAACTAAAGTAGCAACACTGCCTTTAGGATATGCGGATGGTCTTCCTAGACTTTTATCTAACAGATTAGAAGTTAGCTATAAGGGTATTAAGTGTAAAAACATTGGTAGAATATGTATGGACCAATGTATGATAAATGTTACGGGAATTGAAGATGTTAAAATTGGTGATGAAGTAATACTTTACGGGGATGGCAGTAGAAACTCTACTACACCAGATGAAGTAGCATCTATTTTAGGAACTATAAACTACGAAATATTGACTATGCTAGATAGGAGATTACCTAGAGTTTATAAATAAGAAGGTGGTAATTATGGGAGTATATAAAAATAAGGAAATCAGTAAATTTACATGTGAATTTAAGGATAAAGAGCTTGAAAAGAGATTCTTTAAAAAGACTATGAAAAAAGATATGAAATTGTTTAGGGGATTAATATTAATTCTAGCAATTATATACCTTTTATTCATAATTCCTGATTTTCTTATATTAGATAATTTGATTAATTTTCAACAAATAATATCAATAAGAATAATTAACTTTATTGCATTAATACTGTTATATTTTTATATAAAAAAGTTAACAAATTATAATACTTTAAGTTACTTAATATCAATGGCTCAAGCTTCAATAATAATATCATACTTTATTATAACAAATAGCTACAGTGAAAATTGGAACTACTTCATAAAAATTTTTGATATAATACTATTTCTACTGGTCATATATATTTTACCTAACAAACTTCTAAATAAATTCATAATATCTAATGTATTAAAGATAGTGTTTTTTTATACGGCATATCAAATTTCGGACATAGATACAATGGATTTTCTATCAGGAATAGTTTACACAAGCATTATTCATCTTGTACTTTTCTTGCTTTCGTATAAAATCAGCTATCATCAAAGAACAAAGCACTTAAGTGATATGGAATTAAAATATTTATCTGAAATTGACAACCTAACAGGTATCTACAACAGAAATAAATTAGATATAGAAGTAGAGAAGTGGATAAAACTAAAACAGAGATATGGATTTGATTTATCAATAATATTTTTAGACTTTGATAACTTTAAGGAAATTAACGACGAGTTTGGTCATGTTGAAGCTGATAACATATTAAAGAAATCTGTTAAAAAAATAGAAGATGCAATAAGAGAAACAGACATATTTGGAAGATGGGGTGGAGATGAATTTGTCGTACTTCTTCCAAAAGCAAATAAAACTGAGGCAGTGAAGCTAGCTGAAAGAATTAGAAATAGTCTAAAGGAAGAAAATGAAAACTTAAGGATACCTGTAACCTGCAGCTATGGAGTTACAAGTGTTCATAAAGAAGATAGTTTAAACAAACTTCTAGATAGAGTAGACTCTTTGATGTACGATGCAAAGGATGCTGGAAGAGATAAGGTAGTAAGTTAAAAAGAGAGGTATATATGAAAAAAGGCGAAATATATCAAGTTAAAATTCAAGATTACAAATTTCCCAACAAAGGTCTGGGATATTTAGAAGACAAGATTATAGAAGTTAAAAATACCCTACCGGAACAAGTGGTATCTGCAAAAATAATCAAAAAAAGAAGAGGTAAAGTCAAAGCAGAATTTGTAAAACTAGAAGAAAATGCGCCCTATGAAAGAGAGCAGTTATGCAATCATTTTGGTATTTGTGGAGGATGTTTACTTCAGACTATGCCTTACCCAATGCAGCTAGAACACAAGGCCAAAATAGTAAAGTATATACTAAACAATATAATTCATGAAGATTATGTATTTGAAGATATTGTACCATCTCCTAAAAGTATAGAATATAGAAACAAAATGGAGTTTTCATTTGGTGACGAATACAAAAACGGACCTCTATCCTTGGGAATGCACAGGAGAGGTCGTTTTTATGAGGTGGTAACTACTTACGACTGTATTCTTGGAGATCAAGATTTCAGAGAAATATTAAAAGCAACTTTAGAATATTGCCTGGGAAATAATTATCCATACTTCCACAGAAAAAGACATATAGGGTTGTTAAGACACTTTGTAGTAAGGAAGGCTGAAAACACAGGAGAAATACTGGTGAATATAGTCACCTCATCTCAGGGAGAAATAGACTATGAAGGATTTAAAGAAACTATACTTGGCTTGGATTTAAAAGGTGAGGTCAAAGGAATCATTCATACTATAAACGACAACATGGGAGATGTAGTAAAAGGTGAGAAGTATAACCTTATATATGGAGTAGAAGAAATAAACGAAATAATGAGTGATCTTAACTTCAAAATATCTCCTTTTTCCTTTTTCCAAACTAACACTTCAGGAGCTGAAAAACTCTATGAAGTAATAGAGGAATATGCAGGAGACATAGAAAACAAAGTTATATACGATTTGTATTCAGGTACAGGAACAATAGCTCAAGTAATGGCAAAAAAAGCTAAAAAAGTTTACGGAATAGAGATACTAGAAGAAGCAGTAGAAAAAGCTCATGAAAATGCTGAACTTAACAACTTGAAAAATTGTGAATTTATAACAGGAGATGTTTTAGAAAAAATAGATGAATTAAAACATTCCCACATAAATCCGGATGTTATAATATTAGATCCTCCAAGACAGGGTTTACATCCAAAGGTAATTCAAAAAATATTAAGAATTCAACCTGAAAGATTTGTGTACGTATCTTGTAAACCAACCTCTATGAGAAATGATCTCCCTGTATTTTTAGAATTTGGATATAAAGTTGTAAAAACTAGATGTGTTGACATGTTTCCTCAGACTGGCCATGTGGAGACCGTCTGTCTGCTGACAAGAAAATAGATGTATAAGCCCTTGAGAATGGCGTATTTACGGTGTTTTCAGGGGTTTATTTATTTTTTGATGGTGGGTAAAGTGATCGATTTTGGGTGTGTTTTAAGGGATTTAGAAAAAAGAGTTGGATTGCACTCACCCATGTAAATGTAGTTTTGCTTTAAGGGTTCAACCGTTTAGCAAAATATGATCCAATAAAAAAAATAAATAACGAAATCGAACTTCTTATATAAGAAGTCATATGGTACAATAGAGAGTATATAATGTACAACTAAAGGTACTTATTGTTCCGGGAGGGATAAAAATGGCTTTTTCGTATAATAAACTATGGAAAATACTCATCGATAAGAATATGAACAAAACTGCACTGCGAGATGCGATTGGAATTACTCCATCAACGTTAGCTCGCCTTAGTAAAAATCAAAATGTGACCATGGAAGTTTTAGGAAAGATTTGTGAAGAGTTTCACTGTGATATTGGAGATATAGTTGAATATGTACATAGCGAAAATAATAAAGCAGAAAAGAGGTAGAGGGATGATTAAAGATCAGTTAACCAAAAATAATACAGTTGGGCCTAATACAAAAGAAATTGAAAAATTAAGAAAAGTATTTCCACACTATTTCGATAAAAATGGAAATTTTATGATTGACCGATTGAAGGAGCTATTATCTAGCACAGATGTTGAAATGAGCAAAGAGGGATATGAACTTAAATTTCTAGGGAAGAGCTATGCTAAATTATTGACTTCTACTGAGACAAAGACAGTGCTTACACCTATTGTCGAGCATAACACCAAGGAAATTAATGCTGAAAGTAAGAATGTTTATATGGTTGGAGATAATATTGACGCCATTAAACATTTATTGAAGTCGTACTCCAATGAAGTTGACTGCATATATATTGATCCACCATATAATACAGGTAAGAAAGATTTTGTTTACCCTGATACTTTTGAGTTTACCAAAGAGGGTTTAGCTAAATCTGCTGGAATCGAAGAAGATGAAGCAGAAAGAATTTTGAACATGGCGGGAAAAAGTACCCATTCTGCTTGGCTTACATTTATGTATCCTAGACTTCTTTTAGCCCGTGACTTGCTAAAGGATGAGGGAGTTATTTTCATTTCAATAGATGAAAATGAGCATTGCAATTTGAAGTTGATCTGTGACGAAGTGTTTGGTGAAGAAAACTTTGCCGGTGAGATCATTTGGAAGAATAGCAGCAAGAATGATCAGTCTTACATCTCAATGCAACATGAGTATATAATAGCTTTTGTGAAAAATAAAACGATGAACAGTGGTGAATGGACAGAAAAAAAAGAAGGATTGGAAGAAATATTTAAAGCCTTTGAAGGCTTTAGACAGAAACATGGAGACGATTGGGAAGCGATACATAAGGAAGCTCTTGAGTGGTATAAGCAGTTTCCTGAATCAAATCCGATTTCTTCTAGTAAGCACTACTCTTGGATGGATGAAAGAGGGGTATATTTTCCTGCAGATATTTCTGGCCCTAACTACGGACAATACAGGTATGACGTAACTCATCCTATTACAGGGGGGATATGTAAGGAACCTGCAAGTGGGTGGAGATATCCAGAAGAAACGATGAAACAAAGAGTAAAAGACAATTTAATTCATTTTGGGAAAGATGAGACAACTATTCCTAATAATAAAACGTATCTAGTAGATACTCAGTTTCAAAGCCTAACAAGCATAAAGTACAAGGATGGTAGAGTAGCATCTAATCAATTAAATGATTTGTTAGGCGGAAAATATTTTACGAATCCTAAAGATGTTGATCTGTTAAGCTTACTATTTAAAGCAATAGGGCTAGATAAGAACTCGCTTATTTTGGATTTCTTTTCTGGATCTGCATCTACAGCGCATGCTGTTATGCAAATGAATGCGGAAGACAATGGGAAAAGAAGATTTATTATGGTTCAGTTACCTGAAGCCATAGAAGAAAATAAGCCAGCATACCAAGCGGGTTACCGCACAATAGATGAAATTGGCAGGGATCGAATAGAGAAAGCAGCTGAAAAAATTAAAACTGATACTAATGCTGTTATTGATTATGGATTTAAGCTTTATAAATTAAACACTCCAGAACAAAAAACACTTGATAAGATAGTAGATTTTAATCCTGTTGAGGAATTAGTTTTAGGAGATATGATAGATGTTTTTTCATTTAATAACATTCCAGGGAAAGAAACTATTCTATCCACATGGTTAAACGAAGATGGGTATGGCCTATGTTCTAAGACTGATAAAATGAAACTTAAGACATATGAAGCTGATTTGCATGATGGTTCATTGTACATTATTGAAGAAGGAATCACTTCTGAAGATATTATGGAGTTAATCAAGAAAATTGAGAACAATGAACTGATGATTTCAAGAGTAGTTGTTTATCCTTACTCTTTGCCATTCAATCAGTCTCATGAGCTAAAAAAGAACATAGCGAATTTAAGGCAAAACAAAAATATTACAGTGATTGAGAGGTATTGATATGCAAATACAATTAAAACATCTGCCTCATCAAACTGATGCTATCAATGCAATATGCAAAGTGCTGGAAGATGTTCGAATTTCTAGCACCAATGCCATACATCAAAATCCTATTATTGATATTCAGGATGAGGCTATTTCAAGAAATATTTCAGAAATTTGGAGTGGTGACGTAGAGGACCTTAATCCAATCCCTAAAAGTATGCAAAGGACCGTAGAGGATGGCATTCTTGGTATTGATGCTAAATTGGAAACGGGTACCGGTAAAACTTATGTATACACAAGGTTAATGTATGAATTAAATAGACAGTATGGGTTTAATAAATTTATCCTACTTGTACCATCGACACCAATCAAAGAAGGAACAAAGAATTTTATTGAAGCTAACTATTCAAAAATCCATTTTGCGGACATGTATCCAAATGTGTCATTAAAACTTCAAGTATTGAATGCACAAAAGAATAAATCATCAGGAAGAAAGATGTTTCCAAGTGCAATCGCAGAATATGCAAGAGGTACTAGATTAGAGAAAAACCGGATACATGTATTACTTACTACAGATAAAATGTTACTATCAAAGGCAACGATGGAAAAAGACGATTATGATCAAACTTTATTGGGTGAATTTACGCAGCCATATAAAGCTCTAGAAGAAACTCGCCCTATCGTTATTATTGATGAACCACATAGATTTAAGAGGGAGAATAAAGCTTATCAATGCATAATAGATAAGATCAAACCACAGTGTGTCATTAGATTCGGCGCTACTTTTCCTTATACTGGGAAAAGCGAGGAAAAAGATTATAACAATTTAGTTTACAATTTAGGTGCATGTGAAGCTTTCAATGATCAGCTAGTAAAAGGAGTAGCTGTTCAAACATTAGAAGATGCTGATGCTGATGATGTGAATATTAAATTGATGCAAGTGTCTCATAGGCCTAAATCATGCGTTTTTAGAAATGAAAAGACTAAAAAAACATTTGATTTAGTACCTGGAGATAGCTTAAGCATTATCGACGAGTCATTTACAGGAATTAGTGTAGAAAGTATTGGTAAAAGTGATGAGTGCGATATAAGTAATGGTATAACTTTTTCCAATGGTCATGTTATTGCAGTTGGAGACATTATCTATTCTTCAATATATGGAACAACCTATCAAGAACTAATGATGAAACAAGCTATAGATGCACATTTTGTAAAAGAGAAAGAGAATTTTCTTAGAGGAAATAAAATTAAGACTCTGAGTTTGTTCTTTATCGATAGCATTTATTCTTATAGAGGTTCTGATAATGATGGTAAATTAAGGTTATCATTTGAAAAACTACTAACTCAAAAGCTCCAGGAAGAATGTGCCAAGATTGAACAGTTAGAGAAGAAATCATCAAGGATTCTCGAGTACAAAGAATATCTGGAAGCTTCATTAAAAGATATTAAAAAGACAAACGGAGGCTATTTCTCCGAAGATAACTCAAAAGCTGACGAAGATATTCAAGAAGAAGTGGATAAAATCCTACGTGACAAAGAGTCATTGATATCCTTCAAGAATGAAGAGGAACAATGGAATACAATGAGGTTTATTTTCTCTAAGTGGACGCTTAGGGAAGGTTGGGATAATCCGAATGTATTTACAATTGCTAAGTTACGTTCAAGTGGCAGTGAGATTAGTAAATTGCAAGAAGTCGGTAGAGGTCTGAGGTTGCCAGTTGACGAGTTTGGTAATCGAATATCCGGAGAACAGTTTTATTTAAATTATATTATCGACTTCACTGAGAAAAAGTTTGCGGAAAACCTTATTAATGAAATAAATGCAGATGTAAGAACCATAACTTCGATTCGAGGAGTTTTATCTAAAGTTGCGAAAGACCGAGGGGTCGATGAGAATGTATTATTCGCTGAATTACTTATTGGTGGTTACGTAGATAAGGATCAGAACATTATTGAGGACAAACGTCTTGAAATGATGGATAAATACCCTGAGTTTAACACTGGACTACAGCAAGGGAAAGTTATTGATACTACCAAGAAAAAACTTGGCGAGGTAAAAATTAGAGGAGAGAGATTCTCTGAGATAAAGGAACTGTGGAGCAAAATTAATCAAAAATATTATCTAACATTAGATGATATCGATGATGAAGAGTTGGGAAATGCAGTGAAGTCAATTCTTGAAAGTGACATCTTTGAAGAACAGCTTATACATGCGAAAGAAAAGCGGACGACTAAAGGGGAAGATGGTTTAGTTGAAATAAAAGAATCAACTGCTGGATACCATGTAATTGATTCTTCCATGCCTTATGGTGAGTTTTTAAGACGAATTCAGTCAAATACGGGTATACCTATGGAAATAATGCACAGTAATATTATCGAGTATAATTTGAAGCACCCTATTAATGCAAAGTTGTTCAATAAAACTAGCCTGCAAAATTTTATCTCGAAGTTCCAAGAATGGTTAGAATCTAGTTTTATGAAAAGATTTAGCTATAAAAAGCTGGAAGTAAGCACTACAGAAACTTCGTTAACGGATATTGACGGAAATGTTAAGAAGGCTATTCCACAAGGATCTGTTGGTATTATGCGCTCGGATAGCTTATCTGTTCCTGCTAAGTTTCTCTATGACAGCTTTGTATACGACTCGCCCAAGGAACGTGAAACTATTGAGAATAGTGGAGTTGATGAAGTAGTAGTCTTTGGGAAAATACCTAGAAGCAGTATTAGAGTGCCCTTATATTATGGGGGAACTACAAGTCCCGACTTTATGTATGTATTGAAGAAGCCGTCAGGAGAACATATTATTAATTTTATAGTAGAAACAAAGGATGTTAAAAAAGACAGCGGTTTGAGGGATGACGAAAAAATGAGGATACAATCTGCAAAGAAATTCTTCGAAACTTTAAAGGAAGATGGATTAAATGTATCATTTGAGAAGCAGATGAAAAAAGATGATATTGTAACCATGATAAGAAAATTAGTGAAATAACTTGGGAGGTGAGAACATTGTATAATATCAAAGGTAAGCAAGCCGCAAGAATAGAGCCGGTTACTTTTTCTGATTTGAATATACTAGAAAATGACATCGAAGAAATTCTGAGAAATAGCATCGATATGATTTGCGACGAAGAGGAGTCCATGCTGATTGTCGGTAGACAAGTAAAAAATGAGAAAAACGGAAGAAGTGATTTAACCGCTGTAGATAATAACGGTAATGTTGTACTAGTTGAAATTAAAAGAGATCGAAGGGACATCGAACATAGGAAAGAAGCTTTTGAGTTCCAAGCAATTAGATATGCAGCAAGTTATGCAACGATAGAAAAAACGGATGAATTAGTTAAAAAAGTTTATGCGCCATATATTGAAAAATATAGAAGTGAATTTGAACTTGGTGAATTGACTTCATATGAACTTGGAATACGAAAACTCAACGATTTCCTTCGAGTTAATGATGCTGAGAAAAACTTTAATAAAAAGCAGAGGATTATTCTTGTAGCATCTGATTTTGATGAACAGACACTTTCTGCTGTCGCATGGCTGAATAGTAACAACGTAGATATGAGTTGTTTCAGACTTACCCCCTACAAACTTAATGATGAGGTATATTTCTATGTTGAAAAATTACTTCCCGTTACAAAATACGATGATTACTATGTGAATTTAATGGATAAATCTATTATCACTTCGATTCCCAGTGATAAGAAAATTACACGTCGTTCTTTGCCCAAAATTGATCTAATGCTTGAGTGGGGTGTTGTCAAAGAAGGAGATATTATCGTAGCCAAAGGAAAGGAAGATGAGGGTACACTTCTTTCTAACGGAAATGTTATGGTAAACGGAAAAGAAAAATCTATGCAAGTCTGGTTAAAAGAAATATACGGTTGGTCTAGTGTTCAAACTTATGTTTTTGCGGTGCACAAAGAAACAGGTAAAACTTTGTCACAGATTCGTGAAGAATATATGGCGAAGCAGGAAATGGATGCTGAACTATAAAAATATGAAAAAATTTTACGAGCTATCATCTCATAACGAAGAGAATTCTTCTAAGATGATAGCTCGTATTAATTTTGATGTGATTGAACCAGCTGGCTCAATATTATCGGAGAAATGAGAAATTGATCTTTTATGCGGCTTTAGGATTTTTCATTCCCACGAACCGTTTCCATAATATCTTCAAGATCACAGTCCAAAGCTTCACAAATTTTAAGTAATACATCCGTTGTTATGTTATCACCTCTGCCAAGCTTAGCTATAGAGGCAGAACTTATGCCGGTAGCATTTTTTAAGTCTTGTTTGTTCATGTTTTTATCAATTAGCAATTTCCAAAGCTTATTGTAGCTGATTCGAAGCATTTTGCCACCTCCGTTTTATAAACCACTATCTTGGTTGCTATATACGTCATGTAAAAAACCATAACGACTTTCTTTGAATTGGCTCTCATACTTATTATGGGTAAACTCAATTACTTTAGCGCCATTTGCTTCATAATCTATATTAGGTAAGTCCTTTGTGTTTTCAACAACAATCATTTGTCCCTCAGATTGGTGATTGAGAAGATATTGGAATAGTGCTGTTCTCATACTTGTTGGAGCACTATCTTCAACGCCTTGATCCAAACCGAGTAAAGGTGTATCGACAACAAAAATACCTGGCTTATATACAGCGTATTCCTGCAAATATTGTCTAAAAGTCAATCCTAATACTGTATTGATAAAGGCCCAATATCCTTTGCCGTGACTATCTTCTTTGGCAAGACCATTCACTTCTAAATCAAAGGTGCCTATATTAAAATGTGCAGTGTTCAAACCCTCATATTGACATTCGGATAATATGGAGTAGGCTATTTCGTCTATACGAGTACTGAACCCGACAGGGAAATGTTCTTTTGGTTTAAACTTAGGTTTATCGGAGTGTTCACTCTCTTCCTGTTTTTGCAACTCAGTAATCCAATCTTGAGAAACATTATGGAGCACTGAATACTCTTGCTCTGTTTGTATATAAGAACGGTATTTTTGTATGGCTTCTCTCAAGTTTTCAGCTTGAGGAGTAAGCTCTGATTCGATCCACTCCTCAATCTCAAATCTTCGATCTTCAATACTTCTAATTTTTCCTTGAGTTTCCTCTAAAGTTGCAGCTACATCATATTCGGTTTCGGTTAGTCCCTGCAGTTGAGTGATTATACGAGTTAATTCTGCTTTTGATGCTTCTATATAAGATTCTCTTTGTTTTGGTTTTATATCACCATCGCAAAAGGGACATGTTTTGTTTTTTTCTACAGAGTGTAAATGGACTTCTCCATCCACAATGAAGCTAAGCCTTTTTATATCTGCTGTATACTGACTTTTTAGGGATTGAAAATGTGAATAAGTTACTTTAGTTTCAGCTTCCTTTTCTCGAAAGTTTAATAAAGTACTGAGTAAATCCTTGCTTTCTTCTGTGGCTGCTGCAATAGCCTCTTCAGTCTCTGAAAGGTTATCGATCAACCTCTGCATTTCAGCTTCAACATCTAAAGCATCATAAGCAGATAGTACTTTTTTTAATTCATCTCTTTTCATAGACATATGTGCAATTCGGCCATTTACAAACTGTCGAACAGCATCTCTTTTGGCTTTGCTAATCTCATCCTTATCTTGCTCCTCAGCGTTTGGAAAATTATCTCCAGTGAGAAGGTAAAGGAGTGAAGCAAAAAAATAAGGGTTTTGTGTGGGTGATGAAGGTAAAAGAACAGACTTTGGATTTTCAATTTCCTGTTCCTTTAGCCAAAAAAGCCCCATAAGAGTGTTCCATTTTAAACGCTGTCTAGCAAAATCTTGGTTGCTTATAATCATTGGAAGCTTATTTATTCCAATTAACTTAAGCCATAGCTCGTTTAAAACAGGACGCTTATTACCATCTTTCTTATATTCAATATCATAGTCTCCACCATCTATAGAATCTGACTCCGTTACAACATTTACAATATTCTTTCCGAGTTTTCGAGAAATGTGTAATGGTCCAGCTAAGGTCATAATATCTAAGCTAACGCAATCATATCCTGTTTGTTTTTGCTCAAAAGGTTTTTTTATTACACCCATGGCAAACTGAATACATTTCAAAACACAAGTTTTACCAGAATCAGATACACCACAGATAATATTTAACCCTTTATCAAATGTTACAATGGCAGGAGTTTTACCAATGCCTGTTGCTGTAACTTTAGTTATATAAAATGCCATTAGATTACTCCTTCCTTAATGATTTTGAAGCTTCTCTGCTAATTAAGTTGAGAAGTTCTTTTTCTTTCTTTGTATCCATGTACTCAATTGCCTTTTTTGCATATAATCTATATTCTTTAGCGTAATCAGAAGTCAACGTGTTGCTGAATGCTTGCCCGCGTTCAGAAATAGAGTAGCGAAAGCCAGTTTTTGAATAAGAAACCTTTATCATTCCCTCAAGAACTAATTGCTTTATTGCGTCTTGAGCAAATGATCTTCTTGTAGAATACTCAGAAAAACTAAATTCGTTATCTCCATGAAGATTACTATCAGTGAGTCCAAATTCCTTAGAGTAGTTTGCAATAAAATCAGCTGTTGCTAGGTTATCCAAAGTTAGGCCCCTCTTATCTACTAGAGACAACATAAGTAAAAGTCTCATGGAAATTTCAAATGTTGTATTAAAAACTTTTTTACTCATCTTCATTCACCCAGCGAACGATACCGTCATTTGCCAACAAGTGACAAGTGCCTTTCTTTTCTTTTGGACCTACAAGATTTTGAATATTGCTAACAACAGAAGTGGTAGAACAATCTACTACTTTTTTCATTACAGCCAGAATTCTCTTGTATCCATCATCGTAATCATCCCATAATGTTTCTTTAATATAATCATGTGTTTCAGACTTCCATTTATCTGCTTGAACTTCTCCTTTTTCAAACGATTCACGAACAAATCGATCAATGCGAGCTGCGCTGTAATAATTAATTCTTTGATCGGAAAAGTTTCTCTGAAATTTTTTAGGTAGTGAATCTAAATCGTCTTTTGTGAGTGCATCGAACTTTAAGGCCTCTGCATAAGCAGCTAGAAGTTCACAAACATAAGCTTCTTCTTCCGGAGCGATATCTTGTGGTGGCTCTAGTTCCTTTGGGATAGATATCTTAATATTGCCTATATGTAGTTTGCCATCAGATTCATCATAATAAATCGTTTGAGTTGGAAATGCGGTCAATTTTGAGTTAGTAGAAATATTATTTGAACCGGAAGAACCAGACGACTCCCGACCTTCATAAATATCATCTAATATCTGAAGAAATAGATCTGCACAGGCATACCCTAGGTTATCATCAGAATTGAAATCTGAGATCATAGCTTTGATTTCATTTTCTATTGCAATTTGATTGTGCCCATTGTATCCATGTATATATTTTGCAAATTTATCTGTGTCTTTACGGCTAATTGCTTTTTTTACATTCTTAGGATTTAAAGGGTTTGTGCCTTTAAATAGCCTGTCCAATGAATCTGGTTTTAGGTGAGCAAAAGGGTTGTATTTATCCTCTTGATGTAATTTAATCTCTTCAGGGGATTTCGGATCCCTCATAATATTATCGAAAAGTGACAGAAAAAACTCATGTGACTCATATGTAGTGTCACTGTGTTTAAATAGAATATTTGCAAACTCACAAAAGCGCATTAGCTACCACCTCCAACAGTATTTCCGGATTATTCCGAACCCTTCCGAGTCCTTCCTAAATGGAAGGGCTTTTTTGTGCGACAGGCAGTCGCACCAGTTCTGACTTTGGTCAGGACTATCTTGCGTAATAGGAACAGCGATAACGAT
>JAWSUU010000016.1:0-24843 GCA_033549325.1 Bacillota bacterium
AACTTTTTACTTATGCATGCCATGGGACCTAACGTAGCTGGAGTTATTGGCTCTGCAGTTGCTGCTGGTGTACTTCTTATGTTCTTTGGATAAAATCCATTTAAATACTTTAACTGACAAAGAGAGAGAATCCAGCTTGATTCTCTCTCTTACTTTTCATAAACTACAGTTAAACTATGGTTTTACAATCGTTTAGCCATTGTTTAGCCATTGTTAAACCATTGTTCTACTACTGTTTAACTATCGCTTGGCTATTGTTTAACCATTGTTCTACTACTGCTTAACTATCGTTTAGCCATTGTTCTACTACTGCTTAACTACCCCTTGGCTATTGTTAAATTACAGTCCAAGCCATTTTGTAGGTTGAAATTGTGATCTTTCTCTAACCTGCATCAAATGTTTCTTTTCTTCTCTTAAAATAGCCTTCATTTCTTTCTGGGCAACATCCGGATACATATCCATCATTTGGGTTACAAATAATACCGTATCTCTTTCCATTTGTTCAGCCATCTTTAAAGCATCGCCGTATTTTCTCTTTTTATCCTCTTCATGTTTTTCTGTTACAGCTGTTTTAATAAGAAGCTCAGCATATTCAGCTTCTTCATCATCAAATTCAGCTTCCAATCCATCGCCGTGTTTATTTAAAAGTTTTTCGTACATGTCTTTATGTTTTTCTTCTTCTTTAGCCATTCTTTCAAATAAAGCTTTGGCTTTGTCGTCAGGGGCTGTTTCTGCAAGTTCAGCATAGTGTTTTGTAGCTTGTTCTTCCATTGTTACGAAAATATTGAGAAAAGACTTTCCATCAAATTTTTTCATTTAATACCCTCCTTAAATTATATAAAAATTGATCTTACATAATAATTTTACCTTATTTTAGAGTTTTTATTCATTTTTTTACAAATTAAGAAATTATTAAGCTATTAGTTATATAATAAATTATAAAGATATGGAGGTAAGATGATGTCTAAAATAAAAAACAAAAAGAAATTAATTATTATATTGATAGTAATTATAGCCTTGGGAGCTTTTACTTACTCCAGATTCATAAAAGCAAAGGAACAAGTAGCGCTAGAAACACAGATTAATCAAATAGAACATACTGTAGAACGAGGAAGTATTAAAAAATCTATCACAGGAAGTGGAAGCATTGAGTCCTCTGACAGTAGAACAATTCTTTCCGGCCTAGAAGGTACAATTGATGAAATATATGTAGAAGAAGGACAGAAGGTAAATGAAGATGAACTTCTAGCTATATATGAATTGGAAAGCGATTCTTCTGAAGAATTAACTCTAGAAACCCAGAAATTTAATTTGTTAAAGTCTCAGAGCAACCTTAGGGATTTATATGAAAAAAATCAGGATTTAAATATCTATGCAGAGATTTCTGGTACCGTGAGATATTTTGTAGAAGAAGGAGAAGAAGTAAATCAAAATATCAAAATAGCTGAATTAAATGAAACCGATGTGATATATTTCAAATCCCACTTTACAGAAAATCAAATAGACAGCATGAAAGTCGGAGACAAAGCTGAAATATTTATTAATTCTTCTTTGATTAGTTTAGATGGAGAAATTACTGAGATAGATAAAACACCGATACCTACAGGAAGTAATTCTATTGGATATATGGTTAAAGGTAAAATAAATTACAATGGAATACTAGAAGAAGGGTCAAGAGTAAAAGTTACAGCTGTAACAAATTCCGGTACCTTTGTATCACCTTATTCCGGAGAGATAACTAAAAGTTCTACAGTAGACATTTATCCAACTTACAGTGGAGAAATTAATACTTTAAAGCTAAGCAGTGGAGATTCAGTCGAAAAAGGACAGCTTATCATGACTTTGAAAAGCGAAGATTTAGATATGGAAATAGCTCAACAGGAACTTAATGTAGATAAAAACAGACTGGAATTAGAAAATCTTACAGAAGAAGATTCTACAATTACATCTCCAATAAATGGAACTATTTTAACAGTACTTGCAGATGAACAGGGATATGTAGAAAAAGGAAAACAATTATTTCAAGTAGCTGATCTGGAAAATATGGAAGTAATTATAAGTGTAGATGAACTTGATATAATAAATGTATCTAAAGGACAGTCGGTAACTATCCAAAGCGAAGTATTTGCAGAAGAAGAATTTAAAGGGGAAGTCAAATCCATATCCCTTAAAGGAAGTAATCAAAGTGGTGTTACAACCTACGATGTTACAATAACCTTAAACGATAGAAAACAACTGATGTCTGGAATGAATGTAGATGTTGAAATACTTATTGAAGAAAAAAATAATGCGTTGATTATACCTATAGAATCTGTATCAAAAGTTGGCAACAAATATATAATAAACAAAAAGGACGATGAAGGCAATCTAACACCTGTATCAGTAGAAGTTGGTATTACAAATGATAGTTTCATAGAAGTTACTTCCGGGTTAAGTGAGGGAGATAAAATTTACTACACTACGGAAACCAGCCAGGATTTTCCAGACGGTATAATGATGCCAGGTATGGGACTGGGTGGAGGCCAAGGTAGATCTTCAGACGGAGGTGGTAAAGAATGATAAAATTAGATAAAATTACCAAAACTTACAAGATGGGAGAAATTGATCTTCAGGTATTAAAAGGTATCGATTTAAATATACATGAGGGAGATTTTGTATCTATCATCGGACCCTCCGGTTCTGGAAAATCAACTTTAATGAACATTATAGGATGTCTCGATTCACCTACCACAGGAGAATACTATCTTGACGGAAAAGAAATATCAAATTATAAACCCAACGAGTTGGCCAAGATTAGAAACGAAAAAATAGGTTTTATATTTCAAAAATTTAATCTTCTACCGAAACTTACAGCCTTTGAAAATGTAGAACTTCCTCTTATTTATAGAGGAGAAAAAAGTCATACACGAAAAGAAAGAGTAGAAGAAGCTCTAAAAAGTGTAGGTCTTGAAGATAGAATGAAGCATAATCCTACGGAATTATCAGGGGGGCAGCAGCAGAGAGTGGCGATTGCCAGAGCTTTAGTAGGAAATCCCCCTATTCTTTTAGCTGATGAACCTACAGGAAATCTGGACACCAAATCCGGAAATGAAGTATTGAAAATAATACAAAGATTAAATGACCAGGGCAAAACTATAATAGTTATAACCCATGATTTAGAAGTAGCAGAAGTATCAAAAGAAAGAGTAATCATAAGAGATGGATTAATAATAGAAGGAGGCCGTTGATTATGAATATGAGCATAAAAAATACACTGAAAATGGCTTTCAAATCAATTCTATCTAATAAAATGAGAACATTTCTAACGATGTTGGGAATTATAATAGGAGTTTTCTCCGTCATAGTTATGGTTTCAATAGGTCAAGGAGCTACAGCCCAGGTTACTGAGAGTGTACAAGGAATGGGGTCCAATCTTTTGACTTTGAATGTTAGGGATAGAAGCGAAAAGTTCGACAAGGCAAATGTAGAGGATATCGAAAATCTATTAGGAGTCAATGTTGCTTCACCAAACATTACCTTAGGTGGTACAGTAAAATACGGTCTTGAAAGTTCAGAAAATATTTCTATATCCGGAGTTGATGAAGACTATAAAAATATTCAAGGACTTACCATAGCTGCAGGAAGATTTCTTAGCCCAATAGATATAGATTATAGAAACAAAGTTGCAGTAGTAGGGTACGAAACTTGGGGAAATCTATTTGCAGGCTTTAATCCTTTAAATGAAGAAATATCAATAAATGGAGAGAAATATAAAGTAGTAGGTGTACTATCAGAAAAAGAAAGTACATTGATGGGCAGCAGTAATAATGTAATAATCATACCTTTTACTACGGCAATGAGACATTTTAGTACAAATACTATTAATAATGTGACTATACAGGGAGAAAGTCCTGAACTTGTAAATACTGCTGTGGAGAATATTGAAAAGTATATGTTGGGAATCTATGAAGATGAAGATTCTTTTACTATTTTCAACCAAGAAGAACTTTTATCCACATTAGGTGAAATAACCGGTACCCTAACACTTATGCTGGCAGGGATAGCAGGAATATCTCTTTTAGTAGGAGGGATAGGTATTATGAATATAATGCTTGTAACAGTTACTGAAAGAACTAGAGAAATAGGTATTAGAAAAGCTATTGGAGCAAAAAGATCCAATATCCTAGCCCAGTTTCTAATAGAATCTTCTGTGATTAGTTCAGTTGGTGGAATAGTAGGCATAATTTTAGGGATAATTGTAAACAATGTGCTTAGTTCCTCCATTGGAATTACAACAATCATGAATCTACAGGTTGTACTCATAGCTTTTGGATTCTCACTTATAGTAGGTATATTTTTCGGAATATATCCTGCAAATAAAGCATCAAAACTTAAACCTGTGGATGCTTTAAGATATGAGTAAAATAAATATTAATTCCCCCTATAGGGAGGCTGTTCTTCAGAGCAGCTTCTTTTATATATTTATAAATACTGGCAGTTTTGCATTATATCCAAGGGTTACATTATAATAAATAAAAAGAAAAGATATTACTCTTGCATAAGTTAATAACATATGATAATATTATTCATATAAATATTATCAAAATACTATGAATTAAGGTGATTAATATAAAAATATCTACAAAAGGAATTTATGGAATTATAGCAATAATGGATGTATACATATATTCAGAAAACAAACCTGTTAATATAAAAAGCATATCAGAAAGACAAGATATTTCCGATAAATATTTAGAACAATTATTTAGAGAATTAAAGAAAGCGAAACTTGTAAAGAGTAAAAGAGGAGCATACGGAGGATATATATTAGCAAAGCCAGCAAAAGAAGTATATATAAAAGAAGTCTTAGACATATTGGAAGGATCCTTATCCCCGGTAGAGTGTGTTGAATTTGATTCTGAGAGTAAATGCAGCTTATATGAAAAATGTGTAACTAAAATATTATGGAAAAAAATATTAGATGAGCTAAATAAATTTACTAAATCAATTAGTTTATTTGATTTGAAAACGTGCATAGAATCTTATGAAAACCAAAATCATTTCAACTTTAATATTTAGGAGGAGAAAATGAAACTATCAACCAAGGCAAGATATGGGATAAGATCTTTAATTGATTTAGCCGTTCACAGCAAAGGTGAATCTGTCACAATAAGTTCAATAGCAAAAAGACAGAATATATCCGATACATACTTAGAACAGATTTTTTTAATTCTTAGAAAATCAGGTTATGTAAAAAGTATTCAAGGTTCTCAAGGAGGATTTATACTCAATAAAAACCCATCAAAAATATCTATAGGAGAAATATTTAAAGTTTTAGAAGGAGATATTAAAATAATTGAAGAAGACAATCTACCTAAAAAAAATAATTTGCAAAAATGTATTAAAGAAGAAGTTTTTGATAGAATTGACAGTATCTTAGTAAATATACTCTCTAACTTAACACTAGAAGAAATGGTAGATGAATTTAGAAAGAAAAATCAAGAGGAAGGATATATGTATTATATTTAAAAATTTAACTTAAATCATAGCAAAATGATAATATTAGAATGAAAGGAGAAAAATGGAAAAAGTACTAATGTGTATGAGTGGCGGTGTAGATAGTTCCACGGCAGCATCAATACTAGTAAATAAAGGATATGATGTTATAGGAATAAATTTAAAATTACTGGAGGATGTTGAAGATGAAGGAGTTAAGAGCTGTTGTTCCTTAAAAGATGTAGAAGATGCAAGACATTCAGCATTTAAGCTAAATATACCTTTCTATGTTTTAAACATGAAAAAGCAGTTTGAGGATAAAGTTATAAACCAATTTATTCAATCATACAAATCAGGCATCACACCCAATCCATGTATAGAATGTAATAGACATATAAAGTTTGATGAAGTATTTTACAAAGCAGATCAGCTGGGCATAAAATATGTAGCCACAGGACATTATGCTAAAATAGAAAAAGATAATGAAACAGGAAAATATTTACTAAAAAAGCCAGCAGACAAGAATAAAGACCAAACCTATTTCTTATATATGTTAAATCAAAAACAGTTGGAAAGGTTAATATTTCCTTTATGTGATCATATAAAAACCGACGTTAGAAAAATAGCTAAGAAAAGCAATTTTAATAACTATAATAAAGCAGACAGCCAGGACTTATGCTTTATACAAGATAGAAACTACCATGAATTTATTAGAGAAAAAACTGGAGAAGAAGAACAAGGGGATATAGTAGATATAAATGATAATTTATTGGGAAGACACAAAGGATTCTCAAAGTATACAGTAGGACAGAGAAAGGGACTAAATATTTCTGTTGGATATCCATTATACGTATTAGAGAAGAATATGGATAAGAATCAACTTATAGTTGGAAATAAAAAAGAGAGATTAAGAAAAAAGTTTACAGTAAAAAATATGAATTATATTTTTGTCGATGACTCACCAAAAGAATTCATATCAAAAGTAAAAATCAGATATTCAAAAAAAGAAGAAAGTGCAGTGGTGAGAAGGATAGAAGAAAACAAAGTAGAAGTAGAATTTTTTGAAAGGCAAATGGATATTACACCTGGTCAATCAGCAGTATTTTACATTGATGACAATGTTATAGGCGGAGGAATTATTGATAAAGTTTATTTATAATATGGGGTTTTAACAATGAATTTAATGAATAAATTTAAAGAATTAAATAAAGAAAAATATAAAAAAAAAAGGAGTAGAAAATGAAAATTTCAAAAAAATTAACAGACTTAATAGGAAAAACTCCACTTCTGGAGTTAGAAAGATATAATAGTGCAAAAAACATAGATGCTAAGATAATCGGGAAATTAGAATATTTCAATCCTGGAGGAAGTATTAAGGACAGAATAGGTTTTGCTATGATTGAAGATGGTGAAAAAGAAGGAAAAATTAACGAAGATACTGTTATTATAGAACCTACCAGCGGTAATACTGGTGTAGCTTTGGCTTATGTATCCGCAGTAAAAGGGTTAAAACTTATACTTACCATGCCTGACTCTATGAGCATAGAAAGAAGAAGCCTGCTTAAAGCCTTAGGAGCGGAACTTGTATTAACTCCTGGAAGTAAAGGTATGAAGGGAGCAATTGAAAAAGCTGAAGAACTTCACAAAAATTCACCGAACTCATTTATACCAAGTCAATTTGACAACCCATCAAATCCTAAAATACACAGAGTTACTACTGCAGAAGAAATATGGGAAGATACAGATGGAAAAATTGATATATTTGTTGCCGGCATCGGTACAGGAGGAACAATTACAGGTACCGGTGAAAAACTAAAAGAAAAAAATCCTAATATAAAAGTTATAGGAGTAGAGCCATCAAATTCCAATGTACTATCGGGAGGAGAACCGGGATCTCATAAGATTCAGGGTATAGGTGCAGGATTTATACCTAAGGTATTAAATACTGATATAATAGATGAAGTATTCCAGGTAGAAAACGAAGAAGCATTATCTACAACAAGAGAACTTGCAAAATATGAAGGGTTATTAGTTGGAATTTCTTCCGGAGCAGCAGTTTATGCAGCAACACAAATAGCAATGCGAGAAGAAAATAAAGATAAAAATATTGTTGTGATCCTTCCTGATACAGGTGAAAGATATCTATCTACGGATCTGTTTAAGTAAAAAAATCTCTATACCCGAGGGAATCACTTGGGTATAGGATTTTCTGGATTTGAAGACCTCTATATATTCAAATTCTAATATTTATCAAGGACTGATTAATCATAAAAAATCATTGACACAGTAGATTTAATATGATAATCTATAAAAGATATCGATAACCGTTATCAATACGAAAAGATACCTAGGAGGTATAAATTATGAAACCATTAATGTTTTGCGATAGTGGAGAAATTTGTACAGTGAAAGATATTATGGGAGGAAAAGCTCTCAATCAGAGACTTATAGATTTAGGAATGAATAAGGGATCAAAAGTAAAAGTAGTAAGAAACGAAGGCGGAAGATTAATATTATCAATAGAAGGAACTAGAATAGCTTTAGGGCAGGGTATGGCTCATAAGATTATGGTATTATCGGAAGAAGCCTTGTCAAAAGCTTTATAGGAGGCATGTATGTCTAAAACACTCAAAGATATTAAACCTGGAGAAAAGGTTACAATTACTAAAATACAAGGCTCTGGACCTGTTAAAAGAAGACTTATGGATATGGGAGTAACCAAAGGTCAGGAAATTTTAGTTAGAAAGGTAGCTCCTTTAGGAGATCCAATAGAAGTAAATCTTAGAGGATATGAACTCACCTTTAGAAAAGAAGAAGCAGAAAAAATATTGGTAGAATAAAATTTTTTAACTAAGATTGATAATAATTATCAAATGATAAAAATTTGATTTAATATAAATTTGGAGGTTTATATAAATATGTCAGTGGGGATAAAAGAGAAAACAATAAATGTAGCCTTAGTAGGTAACCCGAATAGTGGTAAAACAACTCTATTCAACGAACTTACCGGGAGCACACAGTATGTCGGCAACTGGCCGGGAGTTACTGTAGAAAAAAAAGAAGGAAAGATTAAAAAAACTAAAAGAAAAGTTAATTTAATAGATTTACCGGGAATATATTCCCTATCTTCTTATACTATGGAAGAAATAGTAGCAAGAGATTATATACTGGATGAAAAACCGGACCTTATAATTAACATAGTTGATGCAACAAATATTGAGAGAAACCTCTATCTTACCACACAGGTTTTAGAACTTGGAGTTCCTGTATTAGTTGCTCTTAACATGATGGATGTAATAGAAAAAAATAAAGATAAAATCTATATTGAAGAAATAGAAAAGAAATTAAATACAAGAGTTCTTCCTATATCGGCAAACAAAGGAAAAGGAATAGAAAATCTTATTAAAACTCTTGAAGAGATGGCTTTAGAGAATATTGAAGCAAAGGAAAATAATTTTTACGGCAAAGAAATAAAAAAAGAAATTGATAAAATAGAAGAACTAATAGAAGAAATAGCTTACGAAGAAGAAGTAAATAAAAGATGGCTTGCCGTAAAACTGTTAGAGCAGGATTCTCATACCAAATCAAAATTTTCCATAGAAGATAAAACAGATTCTTTAATAGTTAAAATAAAAGAAAATCTAGAAGAAAAATACGATGATGATATGGAAAGTATTATTGCTAATGAAAGATATACCTTCATAAATACTATTGTGAAAAAATCTGTCAAAAAAACTAAAAGAGAAGAGCTTACATCTTCTGATAAAATAGATAGAGTGTTAACCAACAGATTTCTTGCAGCACCTATATTTTTAACAGTTATGTTTTTTGTATACTACATATCAATTCAAACCTTAGGGGATTTCACTATTGGCTGGGTAGAAGGAGCTGTTGAATTTATAGCTTCCGGTGTATCTTCCATCCTTATATCCTTAGGAGCTTCAGAGTGGATACAATCCCTCGTAGTAGAAGGAGTAATAGGTGGGGTTGGATCGGTTATAGTATTCGTGCCTCAG
The DNA here is from genome assembly GCA_033549325.1 of Bacillota bacterium. GTDB lineage: Bacteria > Bacillota > Clostridia > Tissierellales > Dethiosulfatibacteraceae > UBA8670. The sequence goes on from JAWSUU010000016.1 coordinate 9,492, forward strand.
CTTATGATACTGTTTTTCTTTATATCAATACTTGAAGATACGGGATACATGGCTAGAGTTGCCTTTGTAATGGATAAATTTTTCAGAAGATTTGGTCTATCAGGAAAATCTTTCATACCATTACTTTTAGGCTCGGGATGTTCTGTGCCTGGAATTATGGCTACAAGAACCCTTGAAAATGAAAAAGATAGAAAACTTACAATACTGTTGACACCCTTTATATCCTGTGGAGCCAAGCTTCCTATTTACGTAATGTTTGCAGCAGCATTTTTCCCAAACAGCAGCGGATTAGTAGTATTCACAGTTTATGTTTTAGGGATTGCAGTAGCTATACTTTCTGGAATTTTATTGAAGAACACTCTCTTTAAAGGTGCAGTAGCACCCTTTGTAATGGAGCTACCACCCTATAGAGTACCAACAGTAAAAGGGTTGCTTATTCATATGTGGGATAGAGGAAAATCTTTCCTTAAAAAAGCCGGTACAATAATATTCGCAGCATCGGTAATAATTTGGTTTACTCAATCATTTACTTTGTCATTTGCTCTTACTGATGATCCTTCAAACAGTATTTTAGCATCCATTGGTAAATTAATAGCACCTGTCTTTAGACCTTTAGGATTTGGTGAATGGATACCAGCAGTAGCAATAATAGCTGGATCTGTAGCTAAAGAAGTGGTAGTAGCAACTCTTGGAGTACTTACAGGAGTTGGCGAAGTAGCAGAAGATTCGCCTCAACTGGTAGCTAGTATTCAAACTATGTTTACTCCGGCAATGGCATGGTCATTTATGGCTTTCAATCTTTTAGCAGCACCTTGTATAGCTGCTATAGGAACTATGAAAAGAGAATTTAACTCCTGGAAATGGACATTATTTGCCGTATCATATCAAACAGGAGTAGCATATATAATAGCAATGATAATATATCAATTACTGAAGTAATTTATTAGCCCTCCTAAATATATATAATATATACATGAGTCCTGCAGTTAGCGCTGCAGGATTTTTTTGCCTTGAACTATATAAAAAAATGAAAAAAACACACCTGTCTGGTATAGAAAGACTTTATTTGATATAATATAAAAAAGGACACTTAAAGGAGTGATTTAATTGAGTACCACTGATTTTTACACAGAAGAAGAAGTCGTAAAATTAGCTCAAAACTTAGTTAGAATTCCAAGTCATAAAGATGTGCCCGGCAGAGAAAGAGAAATTGGAAAATACATATATAATTACTGTAGAGATAATGGACTAGAGGTAGCTATGCAGGATGTAGAAGGAGAAAGAAAGAATGTACTTATTTATCTACGAGGTGAAGGTAAAGGAAAAACTCTTCTTCTAAACGGTCATACAGATACTATTCCTCCTTACAACATGAATATTGAACCATTTAAAGGACAGGTAAAAGATGGATATTTATGGGGTAGAGGAAGCGTTGAGATGAAGGGTGCCATAGCAAGTATGATAACAGCTCTAATAGCACTAAAAAGAAAAGGTGAAAAATTACAGGGTGATGTAATTATATCAGCTGTAGTGGGAGAAGAAGAAAAAAGCGAAGGTACGGAAACCTTAGTTCAATCCGGTATTAAGGCAGATGGAGCAATAGTTGGTAAACCTTCCGACTACAACTATGCAGTAGGGCATAGAGGATTGGAATGGTTGAAAATTACATTCTACGGAAAAGCAGTTCACGGTGGAGTAACAGATGAAGGAAGAAATGCAATTTTAATGGCTGCCGATTTTATTACTGAAGTGGAGAAGAAACTTTATCCTAAAATCAGTAAAAGATTTAATAAATACATGGGACAGTCGGATATAAATATTGGTAGGATAGAAGGTGGTCATAGACCTTCTACGGTTGCTGATAAATGTACCTTGATGATAGATAGAAGATATATAGATGGAGAGAGTATATCCACTGTTGTGTCGGAGATTAGAGAAATAATAAACGATCTAAAAGAAAAAAAGCCCGGATTTGATGCTAAGGTAGAAAGAATGGAAGAAAATATTATGAGTAAATACTATCATTTTTATCATTACACTAATCCAGATACGGACATAGTCAGGAAAACTATAAAAGTTCTCAAAGAAAATATTGGTAAAGAACCTCAAATGACAATAAAAGGTGGATGGACGGATGCTGCTACCTTATCATACTATGGTAGGATACCTACAGTAATTACCAGACCGGGAAATTTCAGCTATTCTCATACAGCATACGAAAGAATCCCCATAAAAGATTTATACAACTACGTTAAAATATATGCTGAAATAGCAGAAGAATTTTGTGGAGAAAAAATTCAGGTTTAACCACCTGAATTTTTATTTTGTAAATTTTGAAAGATTAAAATACTGTTCAATTTCTATTAAATAATTATTATCGTTGTTGCTGGTGAACATAATTTCCAAGTTTAAATCATCTTTTTTGAAAAGCAAAAATTTTATAAAATCAAAAGAATACTTATCAATAAATTGGATATCCTTTGAGATTATCAAGGTTTTTTTGTCTTTTGTTATATATCTAATCAATTCTAATAGGGAATAATATAATCTGTTTCTTTCTGTTTCCGTAGAGGTAAAAGAAAAGTTTTTTATGATGAACTCTGCTGCTCTAGTATTTATTCTATATATATCATTCCATATTCCGGGTCTAGCTTCCATTAAAAAGTCTTTTGGATAAAAGTCTATTATCTTATCTATTAAAGAAGCCATAAAGCAGTAGTTTAAATTTTCTATAGGGATACATTTTACCGTAAGCACGTTTCCGTACTGGGCTTTGTTTTTTAATAGATAATCTAAATCATCCTGCTCAAGCCTTACTATATCACCGGAAGTATTTGTAGATTTGTAAGAGGTTTGATAGTTTTTGTTTTTAATGATTTTAAGTAGTTTTTCAGTTGATTTTTTTGGAGATATATTAAGCTCCTGTCTTAAAACATGAATACATTTATTGTAAATTATGAGAGCATTGGCTCTATCTCCCATTTCTAAATATACTTTTATGAGTTCCACATAAAGATCTTCATCCAAAGAATTTATATTGAGCATTTCCTTCAAAACACTTATAGACTTGTCATACTTTTTTTCCTTTTTATAAATGGTCAAAAGATTTTTCAAAACCTGTATGTGTTTTTTTTGATATTTTTCTCTTTCGAAAAACAACCAGTCATTAAAAGAGAAACTGTCTTTTAAATAAAAACCCTCCAGGAATTCACCTTTATAAAGAGATTTAAGCTTTATTAAGCTTATTAAATCTAAATCCTCAGATTTTAGCTCGTTGCTGTATTTTTTTATATCTATATCCACTTCGTAGTTTTCATTAAGAAAGAGATTGTTTTTATTCCACTCCAGTATAGGTTCATCGTCCTTATTAGAACTTTTAAAAATTTTATTCATAGACCAGAGATTGTATCTTAAGTTATACTTAGCAGCATCTTCACTGCTGCCTTCCCAAAAAGTATATGCTATTTTTTCTCTGCTGGAGCAGTTGTTGGCACTAACGTAGTATAAAATACCAGCGGACTTATAGCTTAGTTTGTCGGTTATATCAGTTCCGTTATAAGTAATTTTCGGAGACCCAAGCATATTAATTTGAATTTTATTATCTTTCAATAACCTCACCTCTAAACTTGAAATTTTCATCAATGTATATAATATTACCTTGCTTAACAGTAGCACATACTTTAATATCTTCAATTATATTGCTATCCACCATAGTTGGATTATTTTCTAAAACAACAAAGTCTGCATATTTATTTTTTTCAAAACTTCCTTTTATATCTTCCTCGAAATTCGCATAAGCAGAATTGATAGTATACATTTTCAGAGCTTCCATAGGAGTAAGAGAGTATTCGGGCTTAGGGTGGTTAACTGCCGAGTGGATACCCTCCAAAGGATTTATTTCAGTGATATCACTATCGGAGCTTCCACTTAATATTATTCTTTTATCCACAAATTTTCTAAAATTATTTGTTTTTTGTGCGACATCTTTTCCAAGTCTGGTTTCATACATTCCTCCGGGATTTCCCCATTTTTTTTCAAATACCGGTTGAACTACTATTACAAGACCTAATTCAGCAGCTCTTTTAATTTGATCCTCTGTTGCCAGTTCAAAATGCTCGATTCTATGTCTTAAATCCTCTATATAATAAGAAGCCTGTGCCTCTTCATAAGCTTTAAGGGCTTGTTCTATAGCGACATCACCAATAGCGTGTAGAGAGATTTGAAGATGGTTTTTATGAGCTTCTTTCACGAAGTAGTTTAACTCAGACTGCTTAAAATAAAGAGAACCTTTATTTACATCTTCCGTATCCTTGTACCCTGTTGATATGGCTGCAGTTCTAGAGCTAAAAGCGCCATCTAAAAATATATCACCACCCATACAGTTTAAATCATACTTTTTGATTTTATTTAAATCAAAAGTCTGATAAAAAAGCTTTATATCAATCGGGAATAAGTCCATATTATTCATAATGAAACTTGCATCTCTTTCGTGAAATGTATATCCCCCTTCCATAGTATTAATGGAAGTGACACCTTTCTTTAAAGCTTGCTCAATTGCTTTTTTTACACCATTCATTCTCATTTCATCTGTTAGATAATTGAGCATTTTGTTTCTTATAAAAGCGCTGGCTTTACCTGTAAAATATCCTAGAGGCAAATTCCTTTCATCTCTTGCTATACCGTCCAAATTGTAGGGAAGATTAGTCATAGTTAGAGCTAGAGTATTAACTGAACTTGTGTGAAATTCAAAGCTGTTTATCCATACAGGATGGCTAGGAGCAGCTTTATCCAGTTCTTTTCTAGTGGGAAACCTCTTTTCTTTTATATTAGTAACATCAAGATGATAACCTCTTATAAGCTCTCCTTTTGGAATTTCTTTAGAAGCCTTAGAAATTAAATCAAGGATCATTTCAATAGAATCCGCATTTCTAAGATCCACACCTTCATAGTTTAGTCCTGTTTGGACAAGATGTACGTGAGTATCATAAAAACCCGGAAGAACTGTTTTCCCATCTAAATCTAATACTTCAGTAACTTCACCGTACTTTCCTTTATATGAATCACCCTCTCCTAAATCAAAAACCTTTCCGTCTTTTATACTCATCCAGTTAAAAGTACTATCATTTTTATCCATTGATAATATATCAGCATTTATTATAAGCATTTCTATTTTTTCCAAAAAAACACCTCCTTTTCAATTTTATAGTTTTTTTAATTAATATACAAATAAAATTAGCGGACAAATGCCCGCTAATAATTTTTTATTTTACAAGCAATCTTTCTAAGTAGTCGTATATTATCTGGCTGGTTTTCAAAACATCATCAATATTCACATATTCATTTGAAGAATGATATCTTTCACCGCCGGGACCAAATACAAATGTGGGTATTTTAAGTCTTGAACCAATATAGTTGAAATCTCCAATACTGCTAAAATATGATATGTTGGGTTTTTTATTCGTTACTTTTTCTATTGATTCAATGAAGGACTGAGTGTATTCATTGCTTTCATCAACCAAGTAAGGTAGAAAACCGTCGCTGTTTGGAGTAGGTGCATCTCTAAAAATTACTTCATAGTCGGATTTAATGTTTGCATTCTTAACTGCTTGATCAACTTCTTTCTCTAGAGTTTTTTTATTTTCTCCTATTACAATATGTCTAAAAACTGTAAACTCGGCCTGATCTGCAACGGAACAGGCTGCCCCACCACCTTTTATTTCAATAATGCATATGTCACCTTTCCCGAGATGCTCATTTTTTTTCATAGATAGTTTTTTCAATTCCGTTACTACCTTGCTGGCATCTACTATAGCACTTACTCCTTTTTCAGGATTAGCTGCATGTGAAGATACACCTTTAAAAACTACCTTGTAGGAGTATCCTCCTCTTGCACCAAGACACAAGCAGGGAAAATTTTCTCCTGTAAAGCCTGAGCTAGGTTCCGGTACTATGGCTACATCTGCATCATTTATAAGTTGATCATGAATTAAGAAGTTGGTGCCCAATCCATAAGGACCTTCTTCATCAGATACAAAGGAATAAACAATACTTCCATTGAAGTTCTTATACTTTTTAGTAAAAGCCTTAAGGGCAAGCATCATTGCTCCTACTCCAGATTTCATATCTAAAGCTCCCAGACCGTATAGCTTGTTCCCCTTTACCACAGGTACCGTTGGTTCCGTATTCCAACCCTGGCATATCTGAACAGTATCTAAATGGCCGTTGAGGAGTACCTTAGGACCATCAGAACCACCATCTATACTACCAATCACATTTATACCTTCAAATTTTGTAACTTTTTTATCCTCATAACTATGATATATAACAGGGATATTGTTTCTTTCTAGCCAGTTATGTACGTAAGTCATGACGGATTTCTCTTTAAAATATGGGCTGTATATGCTTACTAAATCATTAACCAGTGATATAATGCTTTCTTCATTTATGATAGTTTCTTCTTTAATAGTCATAGTATTTCCTTAATTAACCATCTCTGGTCTATCTTCATCGTGATATGTCTTAACAGAATCTCTTTCTCCTTCTCTCCAGATAAACTTATTAGTTAAACCGTATAATACTGTGATTAATGGTGCAAGATAAGATAAGAATACAAATGGGAAATATTCTAATGTTGCAACACCTAATACACCAGTAAAGTAAACTCCGCAAAGTCCCCAAGGTACTAGAGGAGAGGTAACGGTAGCTGTATCTTCACAAACTCTAGAACATACCTGTGGAAGTATACGCTTTTCCTTGTAAGCTGGCACAAGCATTCTTCCAGGTATAATTATAGCCATATACTGACTAGCTGAGAATATATTTACAAGAATAGCTGACACTGCATGAGTAACAACCAATCCACCAGTTGTCTTAACAGCACCTTGCATTTTTTCAAGAAGAACTTCCAACATTCTGGTTTTCTCTAAAACTCCACCAAAACTCAATGCAATAAAACCAAGAGATATAGTCCACATCATTGACTGCAATCCACCTCTACTAAGCAGAGAATCTATTTCTGCAACTCCTGTTGCTGAAGCAAATCCATTTTGCATAAAATTAAGCATTTCTCCTAATCCGTATCCTTGGAAAACCATCGCAAATATCATACCTATAATAGAAGCTATAACCATAACTGCCAAACCGCTTACTCTTTTAACAGCTAGAATAACAACGATTATTGGCGGGATAAATGCTACAGGACTAATATAATAATTAGACTGTAACCCATTAAAAATTACATCTATTTGGGATTGATCAATAGTAGTTACGTCGAATCTAAAGCCTATAATTAGGTATAGAAGCAGTGAAATAACTAATGCTGGACCTGTACTGTAAAACATGCTTGTGATATGATCAAATAAATCTGCTTCTGCAACTGCTGCAGCTAAATTTGTTGAATCGGAAAGGGGAGACATTTTGTCACCAAAGATAGATCCGGAAATTACTGCTCCAGCTGTCATTGCCGGTGGTATACCCAAACCGATACCAATTCCCATAAAAGCTACACCAAAAGTCGCTCCAGTTGTCCAAGAACTTCCCGTAGCTACGGAAGCAATAGAACATATCAATGCAACTGTAAATAAGAAAAATTTCGGTGATAGTATTCTAAGTCCGTAGTAAATAAGTGAAGGAATAGTTCCGGCAGGTATCCATGTTGCTATTAAAACACCAACCATCATCAGTATAAGCATAGGAATCATAGCTAAATTACATCCATACATTATACCCTCCTGAATGTCCTCCCAGGTAAAACCGTAATACATAGCTACAACTGCAGCTACTACTGTAGTAACTATAAGTGTGATATGAGTTACCCAATCCTGATGAAGGATAAAAATTTGACCTGATAAAGCAAAAGCTAAGAATAATAGCACAATTACGACTCCAATTATACCAGGTTTTTTGTCTTTCTTTTCAATTTTGTTCTCCATAATAACCTCCTAAAATTTTATTTCAACCTTATTTTACATATATTTAACATATTTAGTATTTTAATTAATGTTTAATAAATTTGAAAACGTTTGTCTTTTAAACATTTCTTAAACAATAAAACCCAAAAGTATTCATTTTTAGAGATTTATAATGTATAATTAGATTAAACACAAGTAATAAATAAATATTAATAAAATGCAACAACCATATTGACAGAAAAATCACTTGAGTGGTATAATTAGATAAATAAGTTCACAATACGAACAAGAGTTCACCATATGAACATAAACAGTAGCAAAACAATAGCAAAACAATAGTAAAACAGTAGCGAAACAATCGCTAAACTATCTGAAGCCCTAGTCCTACTTTTAAAGAAAGTAGAGACAGGTCTCATGCAAAGCTTTCCCAAGAGACTGAAAGTCGATTGGAAAGAAAGCGTCTGCTTCTAAACCATTGTTAAACAACTGTTCAACTATCGTTCAAAAAAGGAGGGCTACATGGCAGCAAAACTCACAGCTGTTGGAAAAGCAGTGAAAATACTCCAGGCTTTTGCAAAAGAACCCTACAATTACACAGCAGCAGAACTAAGCAAAGAACTCAATATCAACAGAACCACAATCCACAGAATACTCACCGAATTAGAAGGAGAGCAGCTTGTTATACAAAATCATACTGACAAAAAATACACTATAGGTCCCAACATGTTTCATATAGGAGCTAAGTATTTATATAGAAGCAATAATTTTGATGAAATTAAAAGTATTATAGATAAGCTTGCTGTAAAAACCAAGCAAAACGTAGGTTATACTATTATTGACAGTGGAAAGATTATAAATCTTTACGAGTCAGAGGTGTCTATGCCTGCAAAAATTACATATGCTCAAGGCACATATTTTCCTATAAATGCAGGAGCTTACGGAAAGACTATTATGGCTTTTTACAAACCCTTAAAAAAACTAGAAGAAATAGTAAGAAATTCAAAACTTGAAAAACGAACTCCAAATTCAATAACCGATCCTGAAGAATTGCTTAAAGAATATGAAGATATAAGAAACAGAGGATATGCTGTTAGCGACGAGGAAAACTTGATAGGAGCTCTTGGTATAGGAGCCCCGGTGTTTGATAAAGATGGAAACATTCACGGCTGTTTAGCATTGGCAGCAGTAAAAGCAACTCTTAATAAAGAAAACATAGAGGAATTAGCTAATATGATGAAAAAAGGTGCTAAAGAAATAAGTAAATATATTTTATAAAGGAGGGTAGTTTCTTATTAAGCATCTTTTCAAATAAAAATTAAATTTTAGGAGGATTTATATGTCAGAACAAACAAAACCTGAAAAAAAGAAGTTTTTCAAGGTTCCCCACACATACGTAATTTTATTTATAGTAATCTTAGTAATGGCAGTATTAACATACATAATTCCAGCAGGGGAATTTATAAGAGTTGAAGATCCTAACACAGGACGTACAGTAGTAGATCCTGCATCATTTCACGGTGTAGATCAAAATCCAACAAGTTTCTTTGATTTATGGAAATCCGTACCAAACGGTATGAAGGATGCAGCAGGAATTATTTTCTTTATCTTTATAGTTGGAGGTTCATTCCAGATTATCACAGCAACTGGAGCTATTGAATCTGCAATTAGTAGGGTAGCTGTAAGATTAGAAGGAAAAGATAAATTGATGATACCTTTATTCCTTATTCTTTTCTCAATATTTGGTGGAACCATCGGAATGGCAGAGGAGGCAATTGTTTTCGTTCCAATTGGTATTGCCTTGTCTAGAGCACTAGGATACGATGCTATAGTAGGTACGGCCATGGTTACTCTTGGAGCAGCCTGTGGATTTACATCAGGATTCATGAATCCATTTACCGTTGGTGTAGCCCAAGGTATAGCAGAATTACCTCTATTTTCTGGAATATGGTACAGATTTATAATTTTAGGTGTTATGCTTGTTATAACCACAGCATATCTTCTAAAATACGGAACTAAAGTAAAAGCAGATCCTGAAAAATCAGTTGTATGGGAACTTGAAAAAGAAGAAGCTCACACAGTAATAGATTTAAGCAATCTACCTGCGTTCGAATCTCAACATTATGCAGTATTAGCAGTTTTAGTTGGTGGATTTGGTATTATAATCTTCGGAGTATTCAACTACGGTTGGTATATTACTGAAATAGCATCAGCATTCCTAGCTATGGGAGTTATCGGCGGATTTGCTGGAAAGATGGGACCAAGTGCTATTTCTAAAGAATTTGTAAACGGAGCAAGAGGCATAGTATTTGGTGCTTTAGTAGTTGGTATTGCAAGAGGTATTTTGATAGTAATGCAAGATGGATTCATTATGGACTCAATAATCAACGGTCTAGCAACTGCAATCCAAAACCTTCCAAAGGCAATCTCAGTACTTGGAATGTATGTTACTCAGGTAGTTATAAACTTCTTTATACCATCAGGTAGTGGCCAGGCAGCAGCAACTATGCCTATCATGACGCCACTAGCAGATGTTATAGGAGTAAACAGACAGGTAGCTGTTACAGCATACCAGTTTGGTGATGGATTCACAAACTCTATCATTCCAACATCAGCAGCTCTTATGGGAGTTTTATCAGTAGCTAAAATAGACTATGAGAAATGGGTAAAATTCTTATGGCCTTTAATGCTTATATGGATAGCAACAGGAGCAGTATTCTTAGTAGTAGCAAATGCTATAAATTACGGACCTTTTTAAGGAGTGGTCAATTTGACTATTGAAAAATTTTACTCGGAAAAAGAAGTAGTAAAACTTACTCAAAATCTAGTTAGGATACCCAGCCATAAAGACGTTCCTACTAGAGAAAAAGAAGTAGCAGAATTCATCTACAAATACTGCAAAGATAATGGGCTAGAAGCTGAAATGCAGAATGTAGACGGAATTAGAAAGAATGTTAATATTTATTTAAGAGGCCTGGGAAGAGGAAAAACAATCCTCTTCAACGGTCACACCGACACTGTGCCACCCTATGAAATGACTATAGACCCCTACGAAGCGGAAATAAAGGATGGGTTTTTATGGGGTAGAGGATCAAATGACATGAAGGGGGCGGTAGCGTGTATGATTACAGCTGCACTAGCTCTTAAAAGACGTGGAGACAAACTTCCCGGGGACATTATAATATCTGCTGTAGTTGGAGAAGAAGAAAAAAGCGAAGGTACGGAAATGTTGGTAATGTCCGGAATAAAAGCCGACGGAGCAATAGTAGGAGAACCATCAAACTACGAATATGCTATCGGACATAGAGGATTGGAATGGCTGGAAATCAAATTTTACGGCAAAGCAGCCCACGGTGGAGTTCCTGAGGAAGGACTAAATGCTATATCCATGGCTTCAAAGTTTATAGAAGAAGTGGAGAAAAGCCTTTACCCTAAACTTAAAGAACGATACAATGAATATATGGGACCATCAGTAATGAATCTAGGTACAATACAGGGAGGTACTCAACCCTCTACAGTAGCAGATTACTGCTCACTAAAAATAGACAGAAGATATATTGTTGGAGAGACAGTAGAGACGGTATTAAAAGAATACCAGGAAATTATTGAAAAGATAAAAGAAAAAAATCCGGAACTTAAAGTGGAAGTAGTGAGAATGGAATCCAATCTTATGAACAAATACGACCATATGTATCACTATACAAAACCGGAAGAAGAAATAGTAAAAACCGTAGATAAAATTTTAGAAGAACATCTAAATATAAAACCTAACATAACTAGAAAAAGAGGCTGGACTGATTCAGCCACACTATCATACTACGGTAAAATACCTACAGTAATTACAGGACCGGGAAATTTAAGTTATTCTCACACAAAGGACGAGAAAATACCTGTAGTAGATTTGTACAATTATACAAAGATATATGCAGAAATTGCAGATAAATTCTGCAGATAATTCATATTAATCAGGCAGATCACTCTGCCTGATTAATCTTAGGAGGAAGTAAAATGAGCACATTAAAAATAATCAACGGAAAAATACCAAACTTTGAAAAAATGAAATTAGAAGAAAAAGACGTACTTATTAAAGAAGGAAAAATAATAAAAATCGGAAAAATTGATGAAGAAACTGATCAAACTATAGATGCTGCTGGAAAGATTGTATCACCAGGATTTATAGACATACATATGCATGAAGAAGTAATTGAAGATGAAAAAGATCCCTATTTCACATCCTATTACGAACTAAAAATGGGAGCGACTACTTGCGTAGCGGGAAATTGCGGTAATAATAGACAAAGTGTTAAAGAATTTAAAGATTATATAGATGAAAACGGGTCTCCTGTAAATTATCTATCCTTTATTGGTCACAATTATTTAAGAAATCAAATAGGAATAGATGATAGATACAGAGCGGCTAACGATGAAGAAATAGAAAAAATGAAAGAACTTATAAAAGAAAGCCTACCTTTGGGAATTTTAGGTATATCCTACGGAATAGAATATTCACCGGGAATTGATTTTCACGAGCTGGTAGAAATTACCAAAGCACTAGATTCAAAGGATTATCTACTATCTGCTCACTACAGAAGTGACGGAGAAAAAAGTGTAGATTCTATTGAAGAAATGGTAAAAATTTCTACAGAATCAGGTGTTCCAATGCAGATTGCCCATATAGGAAGCTGCAGTGCTTTTGGATTTATGAAAGAAACCCTAGATATGATACAGGAATATAAAGACCAAGGTGCAGATGTAATGGCAGACTGCTATCCATATGATGCTTTTGCTACATTTATTGGTTCTGCTGTATTTGATGATGGATGCTTTGAAAGATGGGATAAGACTTACAGCGACATATTACTTACAGAGGAACCTTTGAAAAATGTAAGATGTGATAAAGAAACCTTTGAAAAAGCACGAAAAGATTATCCAAATATGATTGCAGCAGCCTTTGTAATGAGAGAAGAAGAAGTTATAGAAGCTTTAAAGGCACCTTTTGTATTTGTAGGAAGCGACTCTCTATTTAGAAGAGATATGGGTCATCCAAGAGGAGCAGGAAGCTTTCCAAGAGTATTAGGAAGATACGTTAGAGAAATGGGAGAACTAGACATGATAGATGCTCTTTGGAAAATGACATTAGGTCCAGCTGAAAGACTGGACTTATCTAATAAAGGTCGTATAAAAGAAGGCATGGATGCAGACATAACCATATTTGATCCTGATACTGTAGAAGACGGAGCAACCTTCGCAGAACCTACTCTTCCTCCAATTGGGATAAGCCATGTAATATTAGATGGTAAAATAGCTGTTAAAGACAATGAAGTACTTGAAGGAAGACTTGGAAAATTCATAAAATATAAAAAGGGAGACAAATAAAATGAAAGAGAAAATTGTTGAATTAACTCAAAACCTTGAACAGGAACTTAAGGAACTAAGCATAAAGATTTATGAAAACCCCGAATTAGGTTATCAAGAACACAAATCATCAAAACTACATATAGACCTACTAAAAAAATACGGATTTGAAGTTGAAGAAAACTACAAGAATATAGAAACTGGATTTAGAGCAGAATACGACTCAAAAAAAGAAGGACCTACAGTAGCATTCTTAGTAGAATACGATGCTCTACCGGGAATAGGTCACGGATGCGGACACAACATCCTGGGTGCTACAAGTACTGGAGCTTCTATAGTTCTTAAACAAATTATAGACGAAATAGGCGGAAAAGTAGTAGCTTTCGGTACTCCAGCAGAAGAAACCAGCGGAGCAAAAGTTGTTTTTGTTGATGAAGGAGCTTTTGATGATGTAGATTTTGCTATGATGGCACATCCAAACTATGCCTATAATAGAAGTGGAAAGTCTCTAGCATTAGAACCAATAGAATTTGAGTTTACAGGTAAGACATCTCATGCAGCAGCAGCTCCGGAAAAAGGAATAAATGCTCTGGATGCAGTAATCAACACTTTTAATGCTATTAATGCTCTTAGACAGCAAACCAGATCAGATGCTAGAATGCATGGAGTTATAACTAATGGAGGAGATGCAGCAAACATAATACCGGACAAAGCTGTAGCACAGTTTTACGTAAGAGCTCAAACCAAAACTTATTTGGATGAATTAGTTGAAAGAGTAAAGAACTGCGCTAAAGGAGCCGCATTAGGAGCAGGAGTAGAGATTAAAATTTCAAATTACGAACTTAGCTATGACAACCTGGTGACCAATCATACTATGGATGATTTATTTGTTGAGAAATTAATAGAACTAGGAGTTGCATCTGAAGATATTAAAGATCCAAGAGAAGGATACGGCTCTGTAGATGCAGGTAATGTAAGTCATGTATGCCCTACAATACACCCATACTTTGATATAACAAATGATGTAAATGTAGCACCTCACACGAGAGAATTTGCAAGCTGTACATTAACAGACTTTGCATATGAAAATATGAAGATAACAATAGGTGCATTAGCACTTACAGCAGCAGAAATATTAAAAGATAAAGACCTAATGAAAAGTATTAAAGAAGAATTTGAAAAAGCAGAGAAGTAGGAGTAAAATATAAGCATAAGGAGGATTTTTTATGAACAAAAAATTTGCCCTAATGCTTATATTTTTTATTTTATTTGGATTTGGGTACCTGCATATCTTAAATAACACGAGGAATATAGATACTGAAAAAAGTTTAGTGATTGGAGAGGATGTAAAATTTCCAGATGAATTTGATAATTACATAATTTTAAATTGTGGTACTCAGAATAAAACCAAATAGAAGGGATAATAAATGTTTTTGGAAAAAGAAAAATTAATAGAATTCTATAAAAAATTGGATAGAAGTTACTTTATGGAGAAATACAAGGAATATGCGAAAGAGGATGCCCCCTTTCCTATTGGGTACGGACAAACTATATCTCAACCAAGTCTAGTTTTGAAGATGTCTCTTCTTTTAGAAATACACAAAAAATGCAAGGTTTTGGAAATAGGTACTGGTTCAGGTTATCAAACCGCTTTGTTAGCTAAATTTGCAAAGGAGGTTTTTACAGTAGAAAGAATAGAGCCTCTACACAAGCGAGCAAAAGAAAGACTGGAAAAAGCCGGATATAACAATATAAATTATAAACTAGACGATGGAAGTATAGGCTGGGAAGAACACTCTCCATATAATAGAATTATTGTAACAGCTGCAGCAACTGAGGTTCCTGAGGAACTTATAGCTCAGTTAGCCAATGGAGGCAGAATGATAATTCCCGTAGGGCCGAGATATTTACAGGATTTGATGTTGATAAGAAAAGACGAAGAAGGCAAAGTTACAGAAGAATTAATAGAAAAAGTAAAGTTTGTTCCTTTAATTGGAAAATACGAATAATTGCCCTTCTGCAAAAATAAAATATTTAAAAATCATATTCATTAATTCGATTTAAGCATTAAATCTAATTACAAAAATACC
>JAWSUU010000017.1:0-24539 GCA_033549325.1 Bacillota bacterium
ACATAAAATAAATTGTGAAATTTTTGAATTATCCTTATATAAAAAAGCTTACTAGTTTTTTATTAAACCTAGTAAGCTTTTTATAGTTTTCTATAACAACATTTATCAATTGGTAACTGCCTATTTTTAGTACTTATTTTTAGAATATGTTAATTGATAGTTGGTAGTTTTTTCTCAATGAATTTAATGCTGTATTTATACAAAATAGCTGAAGCTGATGATATTATAAATAAGTCAAGCAATATAATAAACAAGAAGTTAAATTCTATTTTTATTAAAAGATAGGTAGGTCCAGCTAAAATTATCATAAAGATTAGATTAGCAGCCATAGCTATTAAAACATTTAAATTCTGTTTTACAGCTCTTTGAGGATTAGTCCAGTCCAGTAGTGGTCTTTTAAGGTCAACGATTAGTCCAATTAAACTTATAGGTATCCCACCTAAAAGTCCAAGAATAATCGGCATTATCAAATAAACAAAATCCAGCCTTATAAAATAGTTAACTCCTACCGTCATAGCTGTTATGGTAAGAACATGAAGAAGCATAGGAGACATAATTCTTCCTGTAATATGACTGGAAAAATTGATAGGTAAGGACCTATCTATCCAAAAATGTTTTCCTTCCCTTGAAAAAGTCGTAGATGCAGTAGGGCTAAGTAAAGAAAACATCATGAAAGCACCGGCAAATATCAGCATAGCTATATCAAAGTTACTTTCAACTAAAACTTTTACAGGAGCCAACATATCTCCGGCACCGGTCATTAAAGGCATTATTATAAATATAAAGGGTATCAGGATAACCGTACTTACGCAGTTAAAAAGATAAATAGGAGTTCTAAGAAGCACTTTAAAATCCTTAATAAAAATACTTACACTTTGGGAAGAACCTTTTAGAATCGAAGAATACTCTTTTGAAGTAATAGCTTTTTTCTTTGATCTAGATTCTTGTCCTCCTATTAGTCCTTTGAAGTAGAGTTTATTTGAAACAAATAAACTAAGTAAGAATACTAAAACCGTTACTCCTACAAATAATGAAAAGTATAGCACCCAATTTTCGCTATAGTAGCTTAGGGAAAACCATTTTGACAGCGGGTAGTATTTACCTGCTGCTTCCAGCATAAATCTATTGTCCGTAAATACTTTGGACATAAATTCCTGCTCCTGACCTGGAGCTACATTAATCATATTTCTTTGGATAACTACCTGCAGTCCAAGGACTACAAATAAAAACCCAAACATAGATACAATTCTAAAAAGATCTTTTCTACCTTTAATATTGGTAAATCTCATTAAAATAACTACAAATATTGATGATAGACTTAGAGGGACTACTGGTAATGATAAAAAGAGGATAATTGATTTTAAAATATATCCGATACCACTACTTGTCAAGGTTGAATTTACTACAAAAACAGGTATTAGAAATATTCCCAGCAGTAGATATTCATATAAAAGTACAGTTAAAAACTTGGAAAGTACTATATTTGTAGGCTTTATGGGTAGACTTATAAGTAAGTCTGTATCTTTTGAAAAATAGTAGTATCCCATAACGTAAAAAATTCCGAAGAAAAATACTATCATAAAGGCAGCCATTGATGCTATTACCATAAGATAGCTTTCCTGATTAATCATAAGCAGGGACTTACCTATATTTTCAATAAAACCAATATATAAATAATAGGATGGTGCAATAGAAGCAATTATAAAAACAAACAAAAGGGGCTTCCATATGTTTTTCTTTTTTAGTATTTCTTTTGAGAATAAAGTGTTTATGTTAAAACTATTAATAAGATTAATCTTCAATAAATGGATTATTTGATTCATTATCCGTAACCTCCAAGAAAATATTCTCCAGGGTTTCTTCTTTACCGGCTTTTTCTTTAAGTTCTTCCATGGTACCTAGAGCTATAATTTTGCCTTCGTTAATAATTGCTATTCTATCGCAGATTTTTTCTGCTACTTCCAGGACGTGAGTACTAAAGAAAACAGATTTTCCATCGTTACAGTGTTCCCTCATTATTTCCTTTAGTTTAAATGAAGATTTTGGATCCAAGCCTACCATAGGTTCGTCTAAGATAAACAAATCGGGCTTGTGGATTAATGCAGATATTAAAGCAAGCTTCTGCTTCATACCGTGAGAATATGAACTAACCATATCGTTTAATGCATCAGTCAAATCGAAAATTTCACTATATTTTTTTATAGAGGATTCTCTTTCTTCCCTTGGTATTTGAAAAACATCGGAAATAAATTTCAAGTATTCAATACCCTTAAGTCTTTCATATATTTGAGAGTTATCCGGGACATATCCAAAAGATTTCTTCGCTTCTATAGGATTTTTTAAATTATCGACACCATTGATAGTTATAGTGCCACTGTCCGGCTTTAAAAGACCTACTATCATCTTTATAGTAGTAGTTTTTCCTGCTCCATTGGGTCCTAAAAATCCCAGTATCTCTCCTTCTTTGTGGGTAAAACTAATATTGTCTACAGCTTTTACCTTTCCATTTGAATAGGTTTTTGAAACATTTTTTAATTCTAACATTTAGTATTCCTCCATTATGAAATTATATATATCATTTATTACATTTTCTGAAACCTTATTTTTCACCATATATTCTTCACTATTTGGTGTGCCTTCTCCCGGCATCATCAAGTGGTTTAGTTTAGGGTAAGAAATAAATTTAAAATTGTCTAAATCTCCAACAGTTTCCTTCCACATGTTAAACTCCTCCATATCTACCTGATAATCTCTTTCCCCTTGTAGAACTAAAGTAGGTACATCTATTTCTTTAGCTAGAGCCATTACATTATAGTCCCTATAATATTGCCAGTATTCTTTATTAGCATTAAGAACCATTTCTCCATCTTCTACCTCATCTAAATTTTTAATTTTTTCTACTTCTATTTCTATTTCTTCAATATACTGTCTTTCTTCTTCAGAAATACTACCGTCTAATTCAGAAAGGTATTGGATTTGTTCTACCATTAAATCTTCTAAGGGACTTATATTACCCGCCATGATTATAAAACCGGCAGGATTGTCTAGGTGTTCATTGATTTTAGGAACTAAATGACCTCCCATGCTGTGTCCTAATATATATATATTATCAGAATCTATTTCTGAGCGATTTAAAAGAAAATCGTAAGCTTTTACTACATCCTCTACAGTTTCTTCGTAGGGAGTAATGGCTCCCGCTTCAACCATTTCTCTACCGTAAGTAAAAGTTCTTTTGTCGTACCTAAATACAGCTATTCCCTTATTAGATAGCATTTCTGCTATGTCCTTAAAAGGTTTGTTAGGGCCTATTGATTCATCCATATCCGAAGGTCCGGAGCCGTGGACTAAAATCACACATGGATAAGGACCACTGCTGCTTGGAGGTAGAGTTATAATACCATCAAGTTTATACTTTTCAACACCAAAGGTAACTTCTATTTCGTTTTTCTTTAATTTTTCTGGAGATTCAAAGGTGTAAGGAGCGAAGTTTAATCCACCGATGCTGCCGTCATCATTAAAAACCACATTAGCATTTAAAGATTGATTTTCAAATACCAACCCGTAGGATGCTAATCTATAATCTCCCTTGACAGCGATCTCTTTTCCCGTCATTTCTTTAAAATCTCCGGTCTGTTGATAGAGTTGAGTAAAAATCTCCCTGTAACCTTCCGGATTAACAGCTTTTTCCATATCTTCGTCGTGGTTAAAGTCCTCATATGCACCTTCAAAATCATCAGCCAATAAAGCATTTATATATTCTTCTCCAATTTCTAGTAGTTCATCGTCGGTATAACTTTTATCTGCTTCTTCTTTATCGCTGCTGCAGGAAGCAAGAGCTAAAAGAGCAACTAATAATATCATAAATATTTTTTTCATAATTGTTCCTCACTTATTATCTATTTGCTTATATTTTAACACACATAGTAAAAAAAAATCATGTTTTAATCTAATTTTAATGAATAATTATTAATGTTTTAATAAACTATTATATTTTATTAAATTTATTAAATGCAAGTTTGCATGATATGATATAATAATTAACATATGTTATAATATTTAGACGGAGGGAAATTCAATGAAATTACATCAGGTAAAAAGTCCTAAAGAGATAAAAGAAGAAATGAATAAATATTTTAAAAAAATTAGAATAGAGAAAGAAACAGTTAATATAGAAAGTGCATCAAATAGATATCTATACAATAATATAAAAGGAAAGGTAGATATCCCGGATTTTGATAAATCTACCGTAGATGGATATGCTGTTAAAGCTTCAGATGTATACGGAGCTTCAGAAAGCATTCCAGCTTTTTTAACTTATATCGGGGAAGTAGAAATGGGTAAAGATACAGACCTTGTACTGGATTACGACCAGTGTGTGTATGTACCTACAGGGGGAAAGCTGCCGGAAGGCTGTAATGCTATGGTTATGATAGAACATACGGAAAAAATCGACGAAGAAACCATAGCTGTTTACAAACCTTTAGGAGAAGGAGAAAACATCATAAAAATCGGTGAAGATATGAAAAAAGATGAAATACTTCTAGAAAAAGGCAGAAAAATTAAATCCTACGACTTAGGAGTATTAAGTGCTCAGGGAATATGGGAGATAGAGGTTTATAAAAAACCTTCAGTTACTATCATATCTACTGGAGATGAACTTGTACCACCTTATGAAGAGATTAAAGAAGGACAGATAAGAGATATTAACACATATACCATTATGGGAGCTGTGGAAGAATTTGGTGGAGAAGTAATAAACACTTCTATAGTGAAGGATAATTACGAAAGCCTAAAAGAAGCAGTAGAAAAATACGGAGAAATTTCAGATGTTGTAATAATATCAGGAGGTAGTTCCGTTGGAACTAAAGATAATACTTCCAAGGTGCTAGATAGTCTTGGAGAACCGGGAGTCTTTGTAGAAGGAGCGGCAATTAAGCCAGGTAAACCTACAATTATTTCCTATAGCAATGATACTGCATTTATAGGACTGCCGGGACATCCATTATCATCAGCGATAGTTTTCAGTGTATTTGGAAAAGAGCTTTTTAATATACTTTTAAATAAAAATAAAATAAATGAAACAGCTGTAGAAGCTTACTGTGAACAAAACATACACTCTACTCCAGGACGAGAAACTTACCAAGCTGTTAGCATTGAAGAAAGAGATGGGAATAGCTACTTCAGACCTATACTAGGAAAGTCTGCATCTATTTCTACAATTGTTAAAGCTGATGGGATACTGAAAATGGAAATAGAAGAAGAAGGTATATCTAAAGGGGAAAAAAGAAAGATAATATTGATTTGATGAAAGGACATACATTATGAAAGAAGATAATAAAAGAAATGTATATATAGGCAATACAGACATAAAAGAAGCCATCAAGATGTATTCAGAAAAATTAAATATAGATGATAAACCTAAATGGGAGTATGTAAAACCCTGGGAAGCTTACGGAAGAATAACCTGGGAAGGTATATTTGCTAAGTACTCTTCTCCAAACTACAATGCTTCAGCTATGGACGGTATAGGGGTTAAATATAAGAAAACTTTAGAAGCTACGGAAACTAATCCTGTAAAACTAAAAAAAGATGTAGATTACAAAATAATAGACACTGGTGATCCAATAAGAGAACCTTTCAACAGTGTGATAATGATAGAAGATGTAGTAGAAATAGACGAAAATACTGTAGAAATAATCTCCCCCGCTTTTCCATGGCAGCACGTTAGGCAGATAGGAGAAGATATAGTAGCAGGAGAAATGATATTACCATCCAAGCACAAAATTCGTCCTGTAGATGTAGGTGGAATAATCAGCGGCGGAGTAGAAAAAATAAAGGTATATCAAAAACCTAAAGTAGGAATAATACCTACCGGTACTGAAATAGTTGATTTAGGAAAAGAATTGGAAGAAGGAGATATAATAGAATCCAACTCCAGGATTTTCCAGGGACTAGTATTAGAATACGGTGGAGAACCTAATAGATACCAACCAGTAGTAGATGAATACCAGCTTATAAAAAAAGCTGTAGAAAAAGCTGTAGAAGAAAATGAAGTTACTATTATAAATGCCGGGTCTTCAGCTGGCACGGAAGACTACACTAGAGATATCATTGCAGAATTAGGAGAAGTAGTAGTACACGGCTTGGCTATAAAACCGGGAAAACCGGCGATTTTAGGAATTGTTAATGACAAACCAGTCATAGGCATACCAGGATATCCGGTTTCAGCATACTTTGTATTTGAAAATATTGCCCGGGAAATAATTAAAAAATATCTTGGAGAGCTTAAAGAAGAAAAAAGATACATAAAAGCAACCTTATCTAGAAGAATAGTTTCAAACTTAAAGCAGGAAGAGTATGTAAGAATAAAACTAGGTAAAGTTGATAATAAAATTATAGCTACACCTTTAAAGAGAGGTGCAGGAGTTACCATGTCTTTAATAAATGCAGACGGCGTCCTTACAATACCAAAAGAATACGAAGGCATAGAAAAGGGAGAAACAGTTGAAATTGAGCTTATGACTGACATAAAAAACATTGAAAATACGATAGTATCTATAGGAAGTCACGATCTGATTATCGACTTAATAAGAGATGAACTACATAGGAAATATCCCGAATTTTCTATATCTTCAGCACATACAGGAAGTATGGGAGGTATAATGGCGTTGAGAAATGATGAAACTCATATAGCTCCAATTCATCTTCTAGATGAAAAATTCGGGGAATACAACGAAGCCTTTATAAAAAAATACTTTAAAGGAAGAAAGATAGCCTACATAAAGGGTGTAAAAAGGCAGCAGGGATTGATAGTTCAGAAAGGAAATCCTAAAAATATTCAAACTTTTAAAGATATTGAAAATGAAGATATAGTATTTATTAATAGACAAAAAGGTTCCGGAACTAGAATCTTAACGGACTACTTAATAAAAGAAAATAATATAGACAGAAGTAGGATAATGGGATACGACAGAGAAGGTAATACCCATATGGCTGTATCTTCTTCTGTAGCATCCATGACGGCGGACGTAGGAATAGGAGTATACTCAGCTGCTCAAATAATGGGTAATGATTTTATCGAGATAACAGAGGAAGAATATGATTTTGCCATTGATGCAAAACTTTTAGAAGATAAAAAAATTCAAAAATTTATAAGCATCTTAAAAAACGAAAACTTTAGAAAAAGATTAGAAAAATTAGGTGGATATAATACTAAATCCTCCGGTGAGGTGGGAATATATGAAGGATAAATTTGAAAGAGAGATAACTTACTTAAGAGTTTCTGTAACAGATAGGTGCAACCTAAGATGCAAATATTGTATGCCACCGGAAGGCATAGAAAAAAAAGACCATGAAGATCTATTATCTCTAGAAGAGATTTATAGAATTATAAAAGTATCTACAAGGTTGGGAATCAAAAAAATTAGATTTACTGGTGGAGAGCCACTTGTTAGATTAGGCTTGCCTAAACTAATAAAAGATGTCTCTCAACTGGAAGGAATTAAAGAAATAACTTTGACAACAAATGGTATACTTCTGTCTAAATATATAAAAGAATTAAAAGAAGCTGGATTAAATAGAGTCAATATAAGTTTAGATACTCTTAAGCCTGATAGATACAAAGACATAACTAGAGGTGGAGATTTTAATAAGGTGAAGGAAGGAATAAAAGCTGCTCAGGAATACGATATGAAACCTATTAAAATAAATGCCGTACTTATGAAAGGCTTTAACGACGATGAAATTGAAGATTTTGCAAAGCTTACATTAGAACAGGACATAATAGTTAGATTTATAGAACTCATGCCTTTTGGAGAAAGATATTCCTGGACAAAGGATAAATATTTAAGCAACAGTAGAGTTTTAGAAAGTGTAAAAAATCTTGAAGAGATAGACTACGACAAAGGTAGTCCATCTAGATATTATAAAATAAAGGGTGCAAAAGGGAAAATAGGTTTAATAAATCCTATTAGTAGACATTTTTGCAACACTTGTAACAGAATTAGACTAACAGCAGATGGAAATATAAAGCCCTGTCTTCATTCGGATTTAGAAATTGACATGAAGAAATATTTAGTCAGTGAAGAAGAGATATACAAAGGGTTATTAGAAGCAGTTAATCGTAAACCTTCTCAGCACCATATTAACGAAGAAGGATACGATCCTATTAAAAGAGATATGAATAGGATTGGAGGTTGATTATGAGTAATAAAGAATTAACTCATTTGGATAAAAATGGAAGACCAAAAATGGTTTACGTTGGAGAAAAGAAGGATACTGATAGAGAGGCTGTAGCCTCAGGAAAAATATTTCTTTCAAAAGAAACCTTTGATAGATTAATAAAGGGAGATTTAAAAAAAGGCGATGTATTATCTACAGCCCAGGTAGCAGGAATAATGGGGGCTAAAAAAACCAGTGAAATTATCCCAATGTGCCACAATATTTTTATTACAGGTGTAGAGATGGAATTTAATCTAAATGAGGATGAAAATTCTGTAGAGATAATAAGTAAAGCTAAGACCACTGGAAAAACAGGTATAGAAATGGAAGCTTTAACGGGGGTGTCTATAGCCGCTTTAACAATATACGATATGTGTAAGGCTATTGATAAAAACATGGTGATTTCTGATATAAAATTAATAAAAAAGACCGGAGGAAAATCCGGAACATACATTAGAGAGGAGTAGTTTTAAATATGGAAGGAAAGGTAATCGCTGTAAATATAAGCGATAAAAAAGGAGTAACAAAAACCCCTATAGACGAAGGAAAATTCATAGAAAACTTTGGACTTGAAAATGATGCCCATGCGGGAGACTGGCATCGACAGGTAAGTCTTTTAGGAAATGAAAGTGTTGAAAAAATGAAGGATATGCTTAACAAAAAAGGTTACACTGATTGTAGAGGAATATTCGCTGAGAATCTAACTACAGAAGGAATAATACTCTACCAACTGCCGGTAGGAACAAAAATGGAAATAGGTGAAACTCTTCAAGAAGTTACTCAAATAGGAAAAGATTGCCACGACGGTTGTGCTATAAAAAATCAAGTAGGTAAATGTGTTATGCCCAGAGAAGGAATATTCACCAAGGTTATAAAGGGAGGATATATTAGACCTGGAGATAGTATAAAAATATTGGAAGATAATGAAGATTAATAAATATTTAATTGAATATTTTTCAAATATATACTATTATTGACTGTATATAAACAAGGAGAATACATATGAACAGATTTATAAAAACCTTTATCATTAGCTTGATGATATTCCTTGCTTTTGCAGGTAATATAGTATATAACCAGTATGATATTTATGTAAAAAGCTACGAATTTACACCAATATACAGTGACGAGTGGTTAAGTGAAGAGAATCCAAATAGAGGAGAAGATGAAAATCCATCTCCTGAAACCTTAATAGAAAACAGTGGTAGGATCAATTTCCTCCTTGCAGGATTGGAAGGACCAAGAACTGATACCATAATATTTATTAGCTTCGACCCTAGAAAAAACCAGCTTGACCTAGTATCTATACCTAGAGATACCTACTATTATAAAAAAGGATTTTGGGAAGATTTTGACTACTATCCAAACCACAAAATCAATGCTTTATACGGTAATAAGGGAATAGAAGGTTTAGAGCGAGCGGTACAGGATATCATTGGTGCTGAAATTGATAACTATGCTACAATTACCTACAGTGGAGTTAGAGGCATAATCGACTCATTAGGAGGGATAGATATCAACGTACCTTTTGATATGTATTATGTAGATAGATGGGACGATCCACCTTTAGTTATAGATATTAAAGCTGGCCAACAGGTGTTAAATGGAGAAAAATCTGTACAGTTTTTAAGATTTAGACAAAATAGCGATGGCAGTGTAAAATACGGAGATATTCAAAGAATAGGAATGCAGCAGAAGTTTATGAAGGAAGTGGCAAAAAAAGCATTGAGTTTTAAATTACCGCTCATAGTAGATGATGTATTTAGACACGTAAGAACAGATGCAAAACTAGGTGAATTATCTAAATATGCAAACTTAGCAGTAGGAATCAACTTAGAAAATATAAACTTTTATACGATTCCGGGAGATGATGAATTTATACAGGGTACATCATTTTACGTTGTAGATTATAAAAAAACTAGAGAATTAATATTTGAAATATATGAAATACCTTACGATGTTGAATAACATACGCAAGGTATTTTTTAATAGTATTAATCTTCAGCACATTCAGAATCATTGCCTTTAAGTATATCCATGCCGTGAGTTAAGGCTTTTAAAAGATATTCCATAGATTCTCTGACAGCCTTTGGACTGCCTGGCATATTGATAATAAGGGAATTTTTTCTTATTCCGGAGGTAGCTCTTGAAAGCATGGCCTTTGGAGTTATTTTAAAGCTGAAATTCCTTATACCTTCTGAGATTCCCGGAGTTTCTTTGTCTATAACCTCTTTAGTAGCTTCGGGAGTTACATCTCTTTTTGAAAAGCCCGTTCCTCCAGTAGTTAAAACTAAATCGATGGATTTATTGTCCACCATATCAATAATAGCATTTTTTATTTCTTCTTTTTCATCTGGAACAATAATATATTCTGTAACTTTGTAATTTTCTTTTTCAATTATTTCTTTTATAGTTTGACCGCTTACATCCTCTCTTTTACCCTGAGAGCCTTTATCGCTGGCGGTTATAATACCTACTGTGTACATAGTATCCTCCTTGTTGTTTATTAATTTTTAGTTTATACCATTTACCTTAAAAGGACAAGTATTAAGGTATTGAATTTTTTTCTCAAGATGTATATAGTATATATAAATGTAAATTTAAGAATAAATTAATGTTGGTATTATAAAATAATACACAATAAATATAAACAGGAGGACTTAAAATGGGAAGCATAATAGACAGAATTGTACCCATGCTTTTGACTCTACCAGGGATTTTGATAGCAATATCAATTCACGAGTACGGTCATGCATTAGCAGCATACAAAATGGGAGATAATACAGCCCAAGCACAGGGAAGATTAACCTTAAATCCAATAAAACACTTAGATCCAATCGGTTTTTTATGTTTGTTGATTTTCAGATTTGGATGGGCAAAACCAGTACCGGTAAATCCTAGAAACTTCAGTAATCCTAGAAGAGATGATATGATAGTATCTTTAGCAGGAGTAGGCATGAATCTAATTACTTCTATAATATTTATCTTTATTATGAAATTTGCTATTCAGACTGGATTTCTAAGTGGGTTAGGTTATTCAGGAGAAATTTTATTCAATATGTTGTATTTTGCAGCATACATTAATATAGGATTGATGGTATTTAATTTAATACCAATACCTCCTCTAGACGGGCACCATGTTGTTCAAGATATTGTAGGATTTAAAGCTGTGAAATTTTACCACGAATACGCCCAGTATATAAGGATAGCTTTAATAATACTGTTGTTCACAGGATTTCTAGGTAGATTTATAGTACCGGTAATAAGAGGTATATTTGGATTTTTGTATAATATAATTATGTAAATTTAGGAGGGTAAAAATGTTAAGTAGTAGAATAAAAAATATGACACCTTCGGCAACCATTGAAATAACTGCAAAAATTGCTGAACTAAAAAAATCAGGAGTAGAAATTATAGCCTTCAATATTGGAGAACCGGATTTCGATACTCCTGAAAATATTAGAAATAAAGCAAAAGAAGGATTGGATTTAGGTCACACCAGATATACTCCAGCAGCAGGAACTATAGAACTAAGAGAAGAAATAGCAAAGAAACTATATAAAGACAATAATCTAAAATATACCTATAAAGACATTATAGTTTCAAGTGGAGCAAAGCAGTCAATTATGAATGCTCTTCTTGCCTTATGCGAAGAAGGAGATGAGGTCATAATACCTTCACCTTACTGGGTTAGCTATATTGAGATGGTAAAGCTGACGGGAGCTAAACCTGTACTTGTCCAGCTAGAAGAGAAGGATAATTTTAATTTAGATATAGAAAAAATTAATAAAAGCATAACTCCAAAGACAAAATGTATAATGCTGAACTCTCCAAATAACCCTACCGGGTCAATTTATACTGAAGATCAGCTTCACCAGATAGGAAATATATGTGTGGAGAATGATATATTTATACTGTCAGATGAAATATATGAAAAACTAATTTACGACGGTGAAAAACACATAAGTATTGGAACACTGTCAGAAGAAATAAAAGAAAAGACCATACTTATAAACGGAGTTTCTAAAACTTATGCTATGACGGGATGGAGAATAGGATACGCAGCAGGTCCTAAAGACATAATAAAAGCGATGGTGGATTTACAGGGTCATATGACCACTGGACCAAATGCTCCTGCACAGTTTGCATCCATAGAAGCTCTTAGAAATACTGAAGAAGCTGTAAAAGTAATGATAGAAGAATTTGATAAGAGAAGAAAATATATAGTAGATAGACTGAATTCCATGGATGGTATAAGCTGTAACTTACCAAAGGGAGCCTTTTATGCAATGCCTAATATAAAAAGCTTCTACGGTAAAAGCTTCGGTAAGCATATGATAGAAAGCTCTATGGATTTGACCAACTACCTTCTAGAAGAAGCAAAAATAGCAGTTGCTCCAGGAGAAGCTTTTGGTATAAATAACAACATAAGAATCGCATATTCAAACTCTATGGAAAACATAGAAAAAGGTATGAATCAAATGGAAAAGGCTTTAAAAAAACTCAAATAAAAAAAGGGAGATTTTTATCTCCCTTTAAATAACTCTTTTAGCAAGAACTTGCAGGCATTCCCTTAGGGGATACAACAAATCCTTTTCTTAAAAAGCTGTTTACATAGTCTATGTTAAATCCGTCAAAATGCTTTAAGTCGTCGCCAGCTAAAAATGTAACTCCGTCTATTTCTTGGCTGTGATCATTTTCTCTTTGTTCGTCCAGAACAAGTCCCAATTGTGGGCCGCCTCAACCAAAACCTGACACGTTAACTCTTATTGCCTTATCATCAGCATCTTGCTTTTCCATAATTTTCTTTATTTCTTCAACAGCAGTTTTTGTAGCTTCTATAATCAAGTTATTCACCTTCCTTTCTTTTTAAACTATTTATTATTCTAACATTTCATACATTCCAACCATCTGTTCATACTTGAGCATACCTGGATATCCTGTTTCTACTGATCCGTCGGAGTTAATACCGATTGTTAAAGGTAGTGCATTTGCTCCGTAAGTTCCTGCAGTCTTTCCATTAGGATCCAATAATATATTTAAATCTATATCAGGATTATCATCTAGAAATCCTTGAATTTTAGATTCGCTTTCATCTACATTTATAGCTAAGACAACTAGGTCATCACTGTAATCTTGAGCTAACTTTGTTAAATCAGGCATTTCATCAACACAGTAAGGACACCATGTTGCCCAGAAATTAACCATTACTTTTTTTCCTTGAAATTCACTTAATCTATATGTTTCTCCATCCATACTTTCTAAGGCAAAATCAGGAGCATAAACTTTTTCTTCCTCATCAGAATTTTCTTCAGATTCTTCATTTACCGGTTCTTCTTCATTTTCCTGTGGCTCTTCGATATTACCGTTTTCTTCAACATCTTCACCATCAGTACTGCATCCTATCAATAGGGTAAAAGAAAGAACTAGTATAATAGACAGGATTAAGTATTTTCTTTTTATGTTTATCATATTTCACCACCTATCATAGTACAAGACTGTTAAATACAGTCAACTTATTGAACATTATTAAGATACCCAGAATAATTAGAATTATTCCACCGATCTTGTTGAGATATAAACTGAACTTTTCTATTTTTCCTATATATTTTGTAAAGAAGCCAAGTAGTAGTGAAGTTAAAATAAATGGTATGGATAATCCTAAAGAATATACAGATAGTAGGAGAATCCCTTCACCAACTGTTGATTGACTTCCTGCGAATATCAATATTGAGCCTAAAACTGCTCCTATACAAGGAGTCCATCCAGCTCCAAAAGCTAATCCCATTAGAGTAGAACTTAAAAAATTGTTCTTTCTTTTAGGTGCTTTAAATCCGTGTTTTCTACTTAAAAATCCTATTTTTATTACTCCAAGCATATACAGTCCGAAGAATATTATAAATACACCGCTGACTGTTCTAAATAAGGATAAATTTCTATTTAAGAAACCTCCTAAAAATGTAGCAGAAGCTCCTAGAGTTATAAATACTATACTAAAACCTAATACAAATCCGATAGTTCGTGTAAAATTAATTTTTCGAAAATTATCATAACTACTTACATTAGCTCCAGCCGTATAAGAGATATATGCCGGGATAATAGGTATTATACATGGAGAAAAGAATGATATGATACCTCCCCAAAATGCTATAACAAAAGATATATTTTCCAAAAGATCCCTCCTTTGTCAAATAATACCATACCCCACCCGGGTATGTCAAGATTATTAATTAAAGATAATTATTAATATTCTCAAAGCTAACATTTACAATTATACCACTATTTATAGTTTTTTAAAATCCAATTTTGTTATATTACTATTAATAAATCAAATAGCGTCGTTGAATATTGAAGGGTATTAAGTTATAATAAGTATACAATAAAAACAATACTAATATATCAATCAAACACAAGTAAAGAATTACAACGGAGGTTAATTTTGGCAGATAAAGAAACGATATATAATGAAATATTAAAAAGAATAATCTATTTAGAGTACAAACCGGGAGATATAATAGAAGAAAAAAAGATTGCTAAAGAATTTAATGTAAGCAGAACCCCGGTAAGAGAGGCTCTTCTTTTTTTAAGTGGCAAAGACTTAGTCCAGATGATACCTAGAATGGGTACTTACGTATCTCAAATAGATATTAAGAAAGTTAAAAATGCCTATCAAGTTAAAAAGAAACTAGAATCCTATGCAGCTGAACTTGCTGCAGAAAATGCATCCGATGAGGATATAAAAGAACTTTTTGAAATAACTAAGGAAATGTCTACCTATAAAGGAAATCCAGACTATGCTAAGTACATTCAAAAAGACTACGAATTCTTTAAAAAATTAAGAAGTCTTACCAGAAATGAACTTTTAGAAGAGACCTTAGAAGAACTTAATAATTCCATTGTTAGATTTCTAAGATACATCCAGTATGTATGCGATAATCCAAAATGGCATGTGCAATCTTTGGAAAGTATCGCTCAAAGTATAAAAATAAGAGATCCAGAAACTGCTTCAAAAGAAACAGAATACTTCGATGCAGTATATGTAAAGAAATTATTTAATTCATATTTCGGATAATATATTAAAAGTATAAAACCTTAAGGATTCATATCAACTATGAGTCCTTAAGGTTTTAGTTGTATATAATTGAAAAGTAACTTGTAGTGCTATGCTTATCTACAGGAATTATATCGTAGGAGTTTTTATTGTTTAACAAATTAAATCTCAGATTATTATTTTCAGCAAATCTTAAAATGCTTATAAGACTTTGAGGGGAATCAACATTATCGTTGTCGAATTCCATAATACTGTTGTAGTCTTTATTAATTATAGCCTCTAGAGTTTCCTCATCTTCAGCATTAGCACGGTCATATTCTAAATAGTGGCTGAAATCTATAGAAGCTATCAGTAAGGTATTTTTATCTAGAATATTGGTATCTAAGTAATGACTAAAAGCTAAAGATTCCTCCTTATCTAAAGTTCCCGGTATAGCTATATTTACCACCTTTGCATTTTTAAAATAGTAGCTTACAAAATGCATAAGGGCTGCATTAGAATGTTCTATTTCCATAAGAGCATTATCTACGGTTACACCTGGATACTCTTTTAAAATTTCCAGTTTATCATTATCTATTTTTACATCTCCAAAAGGTGTTAGCCAATCTAGATTTGTGGTGTATATATTTTTAGAATCTACTGTGTTATGATCCGGACCTACTATTACTACAGAATCATAGTTATCCCTATCTTCTACTGCTTGAAAAACTTCATGAAGAAGTTCTGAAGCCAATAGATGATGTGTACAAATTATACCCCTAACCCCATCTAGTTTTACATCTACTTCCTTTGGTATTGTAGAATAGAAATTCTTTGAGTCGTAAAACAAAGAGTTATTGTATCCTATGCTTTTATACTCTATATCATTTCCAGTTTCTTCTTCATCATATACTACTTCCGAATTTTCTAATTCTTCCTTTTCTGCACTATCTACAGATAAGGTACAGCCCGACAGTAAAACTGCCAGGCTGACAAATATCATTATTAATTTATTCATTTACTCAACTACCTTTAATCTAATTTGATCTGTGTACCAGAGACTGCTGCTGTCTGTAATCTTTCTAATAACCGTATGGTCATCGGTGTATTCTCCCGGTAGCACTGCCTGCATATAGTAGCTTATAGGTTGATTAACTCTATCAGGACTAAAGTAATATCTAAATACTAGAGTCTGTCCCGACTCTTCAGAGAGGTAGGTATCCTTACCCAGCTTCATAAATCTAAATCCTGCTGGTATAAATTCGCTGATTTCATATGAACTACCATCTTTCCTATTGTTAATCTTAGGATCTAGAGTTACCTTAATCAAATCTCCTTGGCTGAAGGTATCAATTTCTTCTCCCTCAATGGTATAGGTTTTTGTTAAGGAATATTCGTCGGTTTTGTTCTTTTCAAGAGCATCAGCATTAGCAAGACCGTATACGTAAGCTCCTATATTACTTTCTACCTCTGATATTTCCATTCCTGCTAGTTCTTCCTTGGTTAGTGTAATTGACTTAGTTTTAAAACCGTCTATTTCGTAGGTTTCAAATTTAGTTTCAGGTTCCGTATATTTAACCGTTACACTTCCTTTGAGAGCTTTAATGTCTTCGGTTTCCATTATATTTCTGTTCATTAGATATATTAACTTTTCAAAATTAACAAGGGTCCATACATCCTCGCTGTTGTATAGATAATCAAACATCTTATCTCCCTGTTCAAAATACTCAAGTTTAGCTGATGCTGCTAGAGCAAGGCCTGTGAGCTCTTTACTTGTTTTGCCCGTAGTGTCTTCTACATCAAAGTATATTTTATCATCTTCTTCTTTTGAGTATTCTTCCATTACATCCTTAAATAAGTCTTCAGCTAAAGATTCATCTCCAAACTCCGCCAGTGCTATAGAAGCTAAAAGTTTGGCTCTAGGACTTCCATCAATATCACTACTATCAGCCAATTTTTGCAAATCCAGTAGTACAGGTTCTTTGTATGATGACAATCCTAAATAAGCCGATACAACTTCTTCTAAAGTAGAATCTTCTCTACCTAATATATTGTAAAAATAGGTTTTCATTAGATCATCATCAAAGTATCCAGTATCTAACATTGCTATCTTAGCAGTTAATTCAGCATCTCTATCGCTGTAAGGAAGTAAACTTATACCTCCCCCTTGAGAGGTTTTTTCATAATCACTTATATCTACGAATTTATCTACGTAGGCATTTTCATCAAAGTTTTCTTTAATAAATTTTCTTGCCAGAACAGATGTGAGTTTCTGGTCTATTCTTTTTCCATGTACATATCTTAGATCCATAAGAGTATTGTAGTACATGGATTCGCTTTCGTTAAAGAAGGTTACCTCTGCATTGGAGTAAACTTCGTCAAAAGTTGTATCTTCCGTAAGCTGGTAGTATTCCTTATTGTTGAAGTATACCGTTGAATCAACAACTTCGAAAGTCTTTTCCACAGCATCCTTATACTCACCACCGTCGGCGTAAACAGTTATGGTGTAGCTTCCCTTGGTCAATTCTTCTAAGGATATATTAGTATAATCTCCTGCTGCACCTTCTTTAGAGAAGGATTTTTCTTCTCCGGTAGTATTGTTTATAAGATCAACCTTATATGCTACAGTTTGATTTTCTTCTATTTCTTCACCAAAAGATCTAAGGCTAATATAAGGGATATCTCCAGTTATAAACTCCTTACTCATTATAGTGCTTACGTAGAAAGGTAGCTTAGCATTTATATTTATCTTAGAGGAATAAGACTGCATATCTTCAGTAAATCCCTGGAAGGTTACCCTCCAAGAAGTTAGATTATCCGGTAATCTAAAGGATAAAGTTCCTTCTCCTTCTTGACTTAGGGTAATTGTCCTGAAGTAGGCAGTATCCTTAAATTCTCTTCTTACAGTATAATCGCTACCGTCTCCACCTTTTTCTGCCATTATTTGATTTTCAAAACTGTTGTAATCGTTGGAAACATAGTCTTTTTTTATACCTGTAGAATACACAGGAGAATATAAATCAGCCAGTGGATCTACATCCTGTGGAAATAGTTCAAAATATGCTTCATCCACTACACTAATATTAACATTAGATTGAACAGGTTCTCCTTTATTATCTAGAGCTTTAATATTAACAGTAGCTACATCTCCAGGACGGTAATCATTATTATCTGTAGTTAAAGATATGTCCATTTCTTTTTCTTCGTATTCATAGCTTAGATTAGTAGCAGAAAATGTTTTAAATATATCTCCATTGTTAATATAAACACCTTGAATAAATACATTAGGTATGTAGGATTTTTTAAAGTTCAACTCACCACTTACTTTGTCTGTGATATAGTATTCCTTAACACCGTCCTGCATTATCATCACAAGGAGCTTATCCTCTTCTACTTCTTCTTTTCTATCTCCGTCACTTCCCCTTTGCAGATAATACTGGAAGCTTTCATCTTCTTTAAATCTGTAATTTTCCTTATCTTCTATTTCTATAGATAGACTATTGTCGTCAATATTAAACATATCTCTTTGATTGAATCTGTAGTAGTTTCTTTCTTCTATTTTGCTGCCGTCATCTTCCGTTAAAGTAACTATTACTTCAAAGTTGCTGTCAGAATCTTTAATATAAGGTGCTTCCATTTCGTATTTTCCGTTTACCGTATCTATATTAAAGTTTTCTCGCTGTTTTGATCTTTGTACGTATTCGTATTTAGTCTTTGTTACCTTATCTATCAAGTCGTAGTAGGTTCCTGTTTCTACTTTTTCAAAGTATGTTTCCACTATCTTTATATTTACCTCTTCGTTAAGAGGAGCTCCCTTCATGTCTTCAAAGTCTTTATTTTCTGAGTTTACATATTTTTCTAAATCTATTTCGTTTATATTCACAGTAATCAAAGGTGTTTCTAAATCGCTGTTTAAGTTGGTAGTTATCATTTTAGTTTTAGGGAAAAATGTAAAGGTACTTATATCTGTAATTCTTTGATCCTCTGCATCCCTATTATATGCCGCCATTCGTCCGGAAGTAGGTCTCCAGGAGGTTGTTTCTTGAGATGGAGTAATTGAAATTTCTCCAGTGCCATCTTCCCCAGTTTTAATAGTATTGGTACTTAAACCGGATAAATTAAAATCAAGATTAAACTCCATATTTGATGCAGGACTACCGTCGAAAAATTCTGATGTGAGATTGTAAGTTACCTCTTTTCCCACCATAAGGAAGTCTTTATTGAAGTTTGATTCCAATCTATATATAGGTTTTGTGTATTCACTTATATAAATCTCTTTTTCCATTACAGTTTTATCATCATTAGTTAAAACCAAATTGTACCAACCGATACTTAAATCTTCAAAGGAGAAGCTCTCTGTAAAAGTACCTATTCTATCTATTTTTACACTCTTACTTTGAATTTCTTTCTCCCCGTATACGTTGGATATAAAGGTCAATGTGTAGTTATTAGAATCAGATTCTTTCTTTGGTTTTACATATCCAAATATATTCACCTTATCCGTCGGTTGATAGGTGCTTCTATCTGTAAAGAAATAGGACCAGTAGTCTTTAGAGTCCGGACTGTAGATGTTGTAGTAAAATGGTCTGTAGGTATATTCCGTTCTCAATACAAAATCATTATATCCATCTGCAGATATAGTACCGTAGGTAATTCGACTTTCTTCTTCAGGAGTGTAATCTATTTGAGCAATACCATCTGATCCGGTTTTACCTTCAAAACTTCCTTCGAAAGACACATCCGCATCTGCAACAGATTCACCGGTAGCAGCATCGTTTAACCATAAAAATTGAGAATCTTCAAGCTCTGCATTATATACCAATATATCGCTTACCTGAAGGAAGGTATATCTTTTAGTTCCCTTTAAGGTAGCTTCTACAAGGTAGTAGCCCTCATCCAGCTCTTCTGGAAACTGCAGGCTGTGAAAAGAGGAATAACCCTGCTGTACTTCAATAGGAGTAGTACTAAAGCTGCTTACTTCAATTAAGTATTCAGGTTTTGTATTTTCAAAATCTTCAAAAATATACTTAATATTTCGAACCTCATCGAATTTTTTAACATCATTTAAGAAATTTTCACTAGAGTCGAAGCTGTAAAGATTAATATCAACTTCTTCATCCTTGAAACTTTCCCCTACAAAGGCTTCTAAAAAAGGCACCTGTAAAGTAGTAAAGTTAGCAAAATTCTTATTCAACCTAAGTCTAGAACTTTGGGTTTCTCTAGTAGTGAAGCTGAAAGTATAATCTTCTTCTAAAGCTAAATCACTATCTTTAAGTTTAGCTCCAGCTTTCACAGTTATGTTGTATCTAGTATCTTCTTCTAATTTTTCAGGAATGAATATTTCAATATTTCCGTTACTTTTAAACTCTCCTTCAACTTCAGGATAAATTTCAAAGGATTCTTCAAAATTTTCAATTCCTTCGTGGCTGAAGTTAACTTCAATGCCCGTCTCTAAGGGAATGTAGTTGTGATCGTCTCCCGGGACAGTACCTATTACTCTAAGTTGACTTTTGGTTTGAAAAGCCCAGGTATAGTCGGACTCTTCTTCAGAGTCATTTAAAGATACATTATATATAGAGTTTGAGCTTAAAGGTTTATCAGGAATGATTTTATACTTTTTCCCCGAGATTTTTTCGATTTCAAACTCCGTTTCTGGCTCAATAGACATATTTTCCATTATAAATTCTTCATCTATTTCTTTTTTAGAATCCAGTTGAAGAGCAGAAGTCACATCTACTCCGGCAGTGTCCTTAAGTAGTGGGGTCACTGCATAGGATTTATCCTTAAGGTCTACTGTCACAGGATTGCCTCCCTTTGAAACATCAACAGGCTCCTCTGTTTCACCATTTTCCATTTCCGGATCATCTTCAATCCTCGTGCAAGCTGAAAAAACTAATATTAAACTAAAAACAACAAGTAAAATTCTCTTTTTCAAAATAATCACTCCTATCTATATATTTATATGTAATCTATTAATTTGCAATCCTTACCTTAATTATACTACTTAAGGGAATATTATCAACTGTAATAGATAGTTGTTACAATAAAATAAAAGCTTGATTCACTAAAGAACCAAGCTTAAATTATGTAATTTAATTTATTTAATTATGAAGTCTCCTGAAGTGGATTTGAAATATACTAAGCTTCCACCAGCTCCGTAACTACCCTCAATAGTGTCATCATGGATTCTATCGTAGTTAAGTTCTATGTCCGATTCTATATCTCCAGAAAGAGAACTGAATCTAAAATCAAAGCCCTGCAACTTATCCGTAATTAATCTTGCACTACCGGAAACGGATTTCATGTTAAAATCTTGTTCTACTTTGGATATATTTAAAGAAGCATCACCGGAAACAGTATCAAAATCTAAACTTCCTAAATCTCCTATAATATCTAAATCTCCAGATACAGACTTAGATCTTAAATCATTTGAATTAATTCCGATTAACTTACTATCTCCCGATACAGTATCCAACCTCAGGCTGTAAAGATTGGAATCAGAAACATCTATATTACCTGAAACACTTTTTAAACTAACATTAGAACCTGTAACTTCACTTAATCTTATATTTCCAGATACACTATTTATACCAACATCATTAAACTCGATGCCTTCTACTGTAATTACACTGGTTATAGTATTAAGGTTAAAATCTTTATGAAACTTCTCAGGAATCAATATTTCTATATTCAATGAATTGTCCTTATAATCAGAAGAACTGAAACTTTTATCCGAATCAGAAATTCTTAAACTATTTCCGGATTCATTGATATATATATTCGGAGTAAAATTGGACTTAATGGATCCTGTTAGATATATTTCTATCTCATCACTACTAGATTTGCTTATATTAATTTCATTTGAAAGTAATTCCAGTTCCAATTTTTCTATATCTAACTCTGATAAATCTATTTTTTCTTCCTCATCAACAGAATGACTTTTCTTAAAATCTAAAAACCAGGGCTTAGGAAAAAAACATCCTGTTGCTGTTATCATTACTATTATTACAAGAGCTATTATAATTAAACCTCTTTTTTTCATATCAATCACCTCACAATAAATATACAACAAACAAATGAGAAGATAATTAATCAAATATTAAAATAAAATTAAGACTGTTTTTAATATTTTTAAATTTTCTTTTCATAATATTATATATAAAAAACAGTAATATATAAAGAAATATCTCCAATTCAACATTCCCGTTGTAATTACATCCTATTTATATTAGAATATTATATAGTTTAAATATAAAGGAAAAAGATAATTTATGAATTTAATTAAGGATTTAGAAGAAAAATTAAACCGGATAGCTCCATACATAATAAAGAAAGTAAAAAAATCAGAAGCCTTAGAATGGCTTCAGGATTTTAATAATAAATATGGTGATGAGGTAGATATATCTGTTATTGAGAAAGAAAGCGCAGGGGGTATTGTAGTAGTAGCTTTAGGATATAACCTCCACAAAACCAACTTTAAAAAAGAAGAAATGTCTATATCACCATACTACTTTTTTTCCAATATATACTATCAGAAAATGAATAAGATATTAGAAGAACTTAAAGGAAAGGGATATAAAATCACAAGGATAGATGATGTACATTTAAAAAGTCTAGCCAATCTATCAGGTATAGGGTACTACGGTAAAAATTCAATCATTCACAATGATGAATTTGGAAGTCAGATGTTTTTATATGCTTTTACCACTGATGAATCCTTAGAGTGGGATGAAATAAATCATAAATTATCAGACTGTGAAGACTGCAGCATATGTGTGGAATCCTGTCCTAATAAAGCCTTAGAGGATTATAAACTTATAAGGGAAAAGTGCATAAGAAACTATACACTGGAAGGGAACTACATACCAGAAAATATAAGAGGTACCCTAGGATCTAGGCTAATAGGCTGTGATATTTGTCAGATAGAATGTCCAAAAAACACCGGTAAAAATGAAAACTTACCTGAAATGGATATACCGGAAAGGGAAGTACTACTACCTGGGTTGTACCTGAGAAATTGGAAAAAAGGTCTTAAAACACATATAAGAAAGCTTGGAGCCTTAATAGGCACAAACTATGCTAGAACAAATAGAGTTATAGCTCAAAGCATTATATCTGCAGGAAATAGGAAAAATAAAAGTTTAATTGAGGAACTAAAAACCTTACAGAAACATCTAGACAAAAATATTATAGAATACAGCATATGGGCTGTTAAAGAAATAAACAACGGGAGTGATAAGGATGAGTATTGAAAGCGTAAAAGAACAATTTCAAAATGAAAAGTTGCCTCTAGAGGTAATAGAAATGGATACCAGTACTGCCACTGTGGAACTTGCGGCAGAAGCCTTAGGAGTAGAGCCGGGAAGAATAGCTAAAACTATGGCAATCCAAACAAAAGAAGAAAACCTCCTGGTACTGGCAAAAGGAGATAAAAGACTGGATAACAAAAAATTTAAAAAAGAATTCAGCTCAAAAGGTAAATTCATCAGCATGAAAGAGGTAGAAGACATTACCGGCCACCCTATAGGAGGAGTATGTCCCTTTGGACTGAAAAATGATATGGATATTTACCTTGATGTATCTCTTAAAGAATACGACTACGTATATCCAGCAGGTGGCGGACCAAATACAGCTGTAAAAATAGATGTTGACTACCTGGAAGAAGTTACTAAAGGTAAATGGGTGGATGTTTGTAAGTAAATAATAGAATTTAGATATTGAAAGATAAATGACTCTAAGAAAAGATATAATAAGAATAAGCTTATCTTGACTTAGAGTCATAATTATGAAAAATTGCAATACTATTTAATCAAAGATTCTGGGATGTCAACTTCTCCCCAGAAATAAGCAGACTGCATATTCACTGCGAGGACAGGAGCTAATGCCAGCAGTAAATTACAGAGACTAAATCCGAGTTTTCTTTTTAGAACTCTCATATTTCTTCACCCCCTTCATTACTAATAACTGCAAAGACTGCAGTATTATTATCCAAAGACCTACTTTAGTAAAAGTATTATTTATAAAAATATATAAAAACAAATACGATAAAACAATAGTAAAGATAACAATTTTGTACCTACTCTTCTTAGCCTTACGAATAGACTCCCTTTTTTTTGAAACAAGAGGTGCAATCCAAATTAGAATAATAGAAAAAAGTGTAAAAAGAAATATAAAAAACATTTCGCCTATAGCTAATCTGTTTACAAATAAAAGGCTGTTATAATATATAAAGGAAAAAGCTAAGCAGGTCCAATATTTTTTAAAATGAAAACCACCGACGTTAATTCTC